>VXPO01000112.1:35267-42768 GCA_009839505.1 Gammaproteobacteria bacterium | reverse complement strand
CGACCGCCGCCATCGGGCGTGCGGGACGCTCGACGCGTGTGTCCGGAACTCGGGACGCGGGACGGGGACGCGGAACTCGGGACGGAGATTCGAGATTCGCGTGTCCGAAAAGTCGATAAACTCGACGACGTTGCACGACGCGGGTCGCGTGTGTCCGAAACTCCTCCTCTCCACAGCAAGCTGCCCAGCGTTGGGACCACGATCTTCACGGTCATGTCCAAGCTCGCAGCCGACGAGGGCGCGATCAACCTGTCGCAGGGCTATCCGGATTTCGACGGCCCGCAGCATCTTCTCGAGCGGGTCGGCCACTACCTGACCAACGGCTACAACCAGTACCCACCCATGTCGGGTATCGAGCCGCTGCGCGAGGGAATCGCGGACAAGGTCGAGGAACTGTACGGCGCCAAGGTCGACGCCGAGACCGAGGTGACCGTGACGTCAGGTGCCACGGAAGCCCTGTTCTGCGCCATCACGTCGGTCATTCGGCCCGGCGACGAGGCCGTGGTGTTCGATCCCTGCTACGACTCCTACGAGCCCGCCGTCACCCTTTCGGGTGGTGTCTGTCGCCACGTGCCACTGACGCCACCGCATTTCGGCGTCGACTGGAATCGCGTCCAGGACGCCTTCGGGCCGAAGACTCGGCTCGTCCTTATCAATACGCCGCACAACCCCACCGGTGCGGTCTGGGACACGGTCGACATCGAGAATCTGCGCCGCGTTCTCGACCACGCCCGTAGTGCCCACGGACGCGACATCTACATCGTCTCAGACGAAGTCTACGAGCACATCGTCTTCGACGGTCGCGACCACTTGAGTCTGGTCCGCTATCCGGACCTGTTCGCGCGCAGTTTCGTGGTCTCGTCGTTCGGCAAGACCTACCACACCACCGGTTGGAAGGTGGGCTACTGCGTCGCACCAAGGGCGCTGTCCGCGGAATTCCGACGCGTGCACCAGTTCGTGACGTTCACCACCGCAACGCCCCTGCAGTACGGCCTGGCCGACTTCCTGCGCGACTGTCCCGAGCACCATCGCAACCTCGGCGCGTTCTACCAGGCGAAACGCGATCTCTTCTGCGACCTGCTGCGCGACTCGCGGTTCGCGCTGACCCCCTCGCCGGGCACGTTCTTTCAGCTTGTCGACTACGGCCGCATCACCAACGAGCGCGACGCCGACCTGGCGAAGCGATGGACCGTGGAAAACAAAGTGGCTTCGATCCCCGTATCCGTGTTCTACGAAGACCCGCCGGACCACCGTTTCCTGCGCTTCTGCTTCGCCAAGGACGATGCCACCATCGAGCGCGCCGCCGAGATCCTTTGCGCCCTATGACCGCGGAGTTGCACACTGCTTTGGTCCAGGCGTCGACCCGGTGGCACCAACCAGCGGCCAATCGGGAGATGTTCGGACGCATGCTGCAGGGCGTGGGCGACGGGACGGATCTCGTGGCCCTGCCCGAGATGTTCAGTACCGGCTTCACGATGAGTTCGGTCGACGTGGCGGAGACCATGACCGGCGAGACCGTCTCGTGGCTCCGCGACATGGCGGCAGACCTCCGCACGACCATCACCGGGAGCCTAGTGGTTCGCGACCGGGGCTACTTCAACCGTCTGATCTGGATGCCTCCCGACGGCGGCGAGACCGTCTACGACAAGCGCCATCTTTTCCGCATGGCGGGGGAGCACGAACACTACGCAGCCGGCAACCTGCGGGTGGTGGTGAGGATCGGTGCGTGGCGCGTTCTCCCATGCGTGTGCTACGACCTGCGCTTTCCGGTGTGGTTGCGGTCGTGCAACGATTACGACGTGCTGTTGTGCGTGGCGAATTGGCCCGCGGCCCGGCAGTCCGCCTGGAACGCGCTGCTGAGGGCGCGAGCCATCGAGAACCAGTGCTACGTTGTTGGTGTCAACCGTGTGGGAACCGACGGTAACGGCGTCGACTACCGCGGCGGTAGCGCGGTCTACGACTTCGAGGGACGAGCCATGGTGGAAGCGTTCGACGACGAGCTCGTACTTAATGCGACGCTCAACCTGGATGAGCTCGACGCTTACCGCGAACGTTTTCCTGCATGGCGCGATGCCGACGAGTTCGAGGTTGCTCCGTGAACGACGCGACCGCTTCGCGGCGTCGCCGTCGACCGCGAGCGGTCGGTCGCGAATTCGCTTCGCGACCTCTCCCCGTGGTGGCGAGCCAAGCCCGGACGCGTATTCGGCGCCTCGTCGCAATCATCTCCTGGACGGTCCTTGTCACTGCATCCCTGCTTGGGTGCAGCCAGTCGGGTGAACAGGAACACCCTGGCAAGGCGGTCTATGAGCGCTACTGCTATGCGTGCCACCAGGCGGGCATCGCGGACGCCCCGAAACTCGGTGACCGCGAAGCCTGGGCGGCGCGCCTGGCCAAGCCGCGTGAGGAACTGCTGGAGAACATCAAGCGCGGCATGACGCCCGGAATGCCTCCCCGAGGCGGTTGTCCGTCGTGCACCGATGAGGCACTGGAGACGGCCTTGGACTACATCGTCCTCAAGGCCGAGTAGACCGTCCCGCCAATCCTCGATAGACGCCCGCCGCACCGTCCCCCATGCCGGAGTCCAGGCACGCACGGATTGCACGGCCGGGTGGTTGGCATCGCCGCGATGTCACGTTTGCGATTGCAATGGCGAGGGCCCGGCCAACGACTGGCGTGTATCCGGTCTATGACATCGGGGTAGTTGCCATCGGCGCGATGTCACGATTGCGACGGGAATCGCGTGTGTCCGGTCAATGCCCGGTCAATGCCATGCGGTCAATGCCATATGGTCAAACGGCAATGGCGCATGTCCGGTCTATGACATCGGCGTGATTGCCATCGGCGCGATGTCACGATTGCGATGGCAATCGCGTGTGTCCCCAACTACCAGGACCCAACTAGGACGCTAGGTGGCGGACTATGCCTAGGAGTGCCTCGGCGATGCGGCAGGTTCTGTCGAGATCGACCGTCTTGGGCCAGCGGTCGTCCGGGTGGTGGAACCAGGCGTTGCTGCCCAAGATGGAGAGGTAGGGTTCGCCCAGGTCATGGATGTTGCGGGCTTCGCCACCTGGGCGGACACCGACGGGGTTGGTGCCGGCCGGTTCGCAGCCAACGTTGGCGAGCGCCGTATGGATCGTACCCAACGAGTCTGTGTCCGAGGCCTGTATCCGGATCCCGCACCCCAAGGCGGCGAAGTTCGCGCCCAGGTGCAGCCAGGCGTGGGCGCCCGGTGCCGGGTTCGTCGCCAGGTAGTGTTCGAGGCCCAAGTGTCCCAGCTCGTGGCCGCTCGTGGCGATGAAGATCACGTCCCGACCGGGTTGGTTCGCCGCGAAGTGTCGCAGCAGGGCGAGCCAGACCGCGATGCCGCCGCCTCGTTCAGCCGTGCTGACCCACCACGAGCTCTTCGGCGTCACCACGACGAAGGGCGCGAGGTCCGCGCGGCTGCCCGCGACCCGGGTGTAGACATTCCATCCCAGCGCCGGTTCGAACGCCACGTCCGCCGTCAGCCGGACTTCCCCGCCGCATTGCGCGCAAGTCTGCAGGCAGGCCTCGTGATGCGTCGCGACCTGGAGCACCGGAGGCCCGAAGGGCGCCCGGAAGTGGTCCGCATTCTGCAATGCGAGCCCCGGAACGTCGGCGTTGATCCTCGCCACGGCAACCAGCGCCGCCGGTGCCGCTTCCCGCCGGGCGGCAGTTAACGCGCGGTTGGCGGCGACACCCGCACCGGGGCCGATGGCACCGAGGCCGATGGCCGGCGAGTCGCCTCCGTCCTCGATCACCTGACCGTTCGCCACCGGGCGTAGCCGGCCGACGAGACCCTCCGGTCCAGTGGTGCCGCCATCGAACAAGGGAACCCCCTCGATGGTCGTCCCGTCCACCTCGACTTCGCAACGCCGAAGCACCCAGCGCGACAGGGGAAAGTCGTCACGGCGGGGCGTGAGACCGCATCTGCGGACGTTGTCCGCCAGCCAATCGGCCGTCAGCCGATCGCCCGTCGTGCCCGTGCGATGCTCGCCGATCGCGTCCCAACCCTCGATGTCGGCGGCAATCCGCTCGGCCCCCGAATCAGCCATCCGAATCTCCCACCGGCAAACCGTCCAGATCCCGGGCGAGCGACGCGACTGTCGCCGGGGCGAGAGTCGTCTCGCAGCGCAACTCGTCATGATCGATGCCAATGGCCACCCGGGCGCCGGCACCGATACCGGCAACCTGGTCGGCGTCCAACTCGAAACGCAGGAAGTGGACGGCGGCGGTCTTGTCGCCGTCCGTCCGCTCGAGGTCGTCGTTGGCGAAGGCGAAGGTCCGCCGCAGGCCGCCGACAGCAAGCCACACGCGATGTTCGACGCCCGGCATCCGCTTGAGCGCCGCATCGCGTTCCGAGACGTCTTCGTATTCGATGAGGAACGTAGCCTTCCAGTTGGCACCGTCGGGAATCAGGGGGTTGTAGGCGGCGATCTCCTCCTCGATGGCGGCCGGCTCGAAGATGCGCTCGACGCGAAGCATCTCCTGGACCTGGTACTTCATCGTCACGAAATCCTCGAACAGCAGCGTGGCATGCGGCCCCAGCGCGACTCGTCGCGGCTTCTTGTGAGCCATGACGCTCCGGCGGAAGGCGTCGCGCTCGACGGCGTACTCCTCCAGACTCCAGAGCTCGGCGCGGCTCAGCTTGTGCATCGCGCCCTCAGATGCCGTACGCCCGGCGCAGCATCGAGATCGGATGCGTGGCCGCCGTGCCGTCGTCGAGGCCGTGCTCGATCATGCGTCCCGCCATCGGGCAATCGGACCCGTAGGTGTCCGCGTCGGCGTCCCTCACCATGCGCACCACCGGGCGGGCGATCTTCATCGCCTTGTCGTAGGTCTCGGCCTTGACCGCGTAGGTTCCGTCGTGACCGGAACAACGCTCGATCATCGTCACCTCCGTGTCCGGCACCAGCGCCAGGAACTCGCGCGTGCGCTGACCGATGGCCTGGACTCGCTGGTGGCAGGCGGCGTGATAGGCCACCTTGCCGAGCGGATGCTTGAAGTCGAGGTTGGCAAGTCCGTCGCGGCGCCGCGCGACGAGGTACTCGAACGGATCGAAGAACGCCGTCTTCACCCGCGCCACGTCCTCGTCGTCGGGAAACAGCAGCGGGATCTCCTGGCGGTACATCAGCACGCACGAAGGGATAATCGACATGAGGTCGTAGCCGTCGTCGATGGCGGCAAGAAAGACCGGCAGGTTGGCGTCCTTGTTGGCCGCCACCCCGTCGAGGTCGCCGAGCTCCAGCTTCGGCATGGCGCAGCACGTCGCATCGTCGAGCCGCTTGGCATCGATGCCGTTGTGACGAAGCACGCACAAGAGGTCTTCGACCACCTGCGGATCGTTGTGCTCCCCGTAGCAGGTCGCGTAGACCGCCACCCGGCCGCTGGTTCGCTCCCCCGCCACCGGCTCATCGAGAGGTTGGCGAGCGGCGGCACGCCGGCGGCGCCCGTGAAACGTCGGCAACGGCGCGTCGCGATGAATGCCGGCGAGGCGCTCGCCGAGCCCGCGGATTACGCTCAACTTGGCAGCGCCGTTGGCAAGCTGGCGCACACCGGGCGCGGACAGTGTGCTGAAAGTCAACCCCGTGCTGGTGATCAGGCGGTCGCGCCAACGCGGCCTCTGCTCCTTGAAGCGGGTGGCCTTGGCACGGAGCATCAAGTGCGGAAAGTCGATGCGCCACTCGTGGGGCGGCAGGTACGGGCACTTGGTCTCGGCGCAGAGATCGCACAGGTAGCACTGTTCGACGACCTTGCCGTAGTCGCCGCGGTCGACGCCGTCCACCTCCATGGTGTCCGATTCGTCGATGAGATCGAACAGGGTCGGGAAGGCCTCGCAGAGGTTCACGCAGCGGCGGCAGCCGTGGCAGACGTCGAACACCCGGGCGAGCTCGGCATCCACGGCGTCGCGGTCGTGGAAGTCGGCGTCCTGCCAGTCGATGGGCTCGCGCCGCGGCGCTTCGAGACTGCCTTCTTTGATCGTCACGCTTGCTGCGGGGCGACGCCGGTAGGAACGACCATGGTGGTTGCCCTCACCCGAACGACCGTGTGGCCGTCGTCACCGAGCGACCGCACACCCGTTCACGGCACGAACACGGGCGACCACTATGCACCCGCAGGGTGCGCGGTCGCCGCTACGGGCGCCGGCCTACTCCATCGCGTCGAGAGCCTTCTGGAACCGGTTGGCGTGCGACCGCTCGGCCTTGGCGAGCGTCTCGAACCAGTCGCTGATCTCGTCGAAGCCCTCGTCGCGTGCGGTCTTCGCCATGCCTGGGTACATGTCCGTGTACTCGTAGGTCTCGCCGGCGATGGCGGCCTTGAGATTGTCGCTGGTCGTGCCGATCGGCAGTCCGGTGGCCGGGTCGCCGACACCTTCCATGTATTCCAAGTGGCCGTGGGCGTGGCCGGTTTCCCCTTCCGCCGTGGAGCGGAACACCGCCGCGACGTCGTTTTCCCCTTCGACGTCCGCCTTGGCGGCAAAGTAGAGATACCTGCGATTGGCCTGCGACTCGCCGGCGAACGCGTCCTTCAGGTTATTCAAAGTCTTGCTGTCGGTCAGATCCACGTCTTGCGCTCCCTTTATCGCTGTCGTGACTTAGCTGTCGTGACTTAAAGGTTGGCGAGTATAACGCGTGCACCCGGCGCTATGCTGTGCTGCTGGCCGTCAAGTCGGGAGTTCTTATGGCAGAAGTGGAGTTCGTGGAACACGGGCGCTGGGCGGAGGTCGTGCTCAACCGCCCGCGGCAACGCAACGCCATCGACGGTCCCTTGGGCGAGGGTCTCGCGGCGGCGATCCGCCGGGCCGACCGGGACGAGACGATCGAAGCGGTGCTGCTCCGCGGAGCGGACGGCGCGTTCTGCTCGGGATTGGACCTAAAAGCTTTCAATGCCGAGCCGCCGCCGGACTGGATGCCTCGCTTCGGGGCCATCTGGCGTGCGGCGCACACCTCGATCTACGAGTGTCGCAAGCCCATCGTCGCGGCCCTGGAACGGTTCGCCATCAACGGCGGGGCGGCACTCGCCCTCGCCGCGGACCTGCTGGTCGTCGGCGAGACCGCGTTCCTGCAGGTCGGCGAGGTCAGACAGGGCATGGCGGCGCCCTACAACATGGCTTGGCTGCGGCTGCGTCACAGCGAGGCCGTCGCCGCGCGCCTGACCATCACTGGCCGTCGTTTCGCCGGTCCGGAGCTCGGCGACATCGGAGTCGCCCACGACGTGGTGGCCGACGATCAAGTTGTCGCTGCCGCCGGAAACCTCGTCGAAGAACTGGCCGGCTATCCCGACGGCGCGACCGTGCGCATCAAGAGGCTGCTGCGCGCATACAACGATACGCCAGCCGACGAGTGGTTCGACCGTGTGGCGCGCCTCGCTTCGGGACCAAGGGTCAAGCCCCGCCCCGTGGATCGCAGACTTCCATAGCAAGCGCCACTCTCCGTAGGGCGAACCCTTGTGGTCGCCCGTCTCGACCACAAACCCTCCCCCA
>VXPO01000112.1:0-35257 GCA_009839505.1 Gammaproteobacteria bacterium | reverse complement strand
CTCTCCGTAGGGCGAACCCTTGTGGTCGCCCGTCTCGACCACAAACCCTCCCCCAAGGGTGGGTGTCCCTATTCCCCCAAGGGTGGATGTCCCTATTTCCCCCAAGGGTGGATGTCCCTTTTTCGCGGAAGGGTGGATGTCCCTTTGGGGCTCTCTCCGTAGGGCGAACCCTTGTGGTCGCCCGTCTCGACCACAAACCCTCCCCCAAGGGTGGGTGTCCCTAATCCCCCAAGGGTGGATGTCCCTTTTTTCCCCAAGGGTGGATGTCCCTTTTTCCCCCAAGGGTGGATGTCCCTTTTCGCGGAAGGGTGGATGTCCCTTTGGGGCTTGCGTAAGCAATTGCCCGCAGGTCCGGGTGCTATAGTGCCGGGCATGACCGAACTCGCCCCGGCGGAACCGCGCCAACGCATCGAGGCGATCGACACCATCCGCGGTTTCGCCCTCCTCGGCATTCTGCTGCTCAACATCCTGGCCTTCGGACTGCCGTTCCGGGCGTACACGAATCCGACCGTGGATGGTGCCGTGGAGGGCATCGATTTCGGCGTCTTCTTCACCATCGAATTACTGTTCGAAGGCTCCATGCGGGCCTTGTTCTCGATGCTCTTCGGCGTCGGGGTCGCCATGTTCGCGACCAGCGGCAAGGGCGCGGCGATCCACTACCGGCGACAGCTGCTGCTGTTCGCCTTCGGGTTGGTCGACGGCTTCCTACTGTTATGGACCGGCGACATCCTCACCGTCTATGCGCTGGCTGGCATGGTCCTCTATCTCTGCCGCAACTGGCGGGCGCGCAGCCTCACGATCGTCGCCGGGTGCATGTTCGCCTACCTGGCGGTGTTCTATGCAGCCTCTTTCGCCATGTACAACTACATGCCCGACCAAGCTGCCGCGGCCGAGGCACGCATCGAGGCCGCCGAAGCGCCCTCGCCCCAGGACCAGGCCGTGGTCGACGCCTGGAGCCAGGTCGAAGTCCAACTGGACCCGCCTGTACACCTCCTCGAGCGGGAGGCGCGGAAGTTCAAGGGAACCTACGCGGAGGCCTTCGTCGCCAACGCCCAGGAACTCCGCGAGCTTCTCGCCTGGGGGCTGCCCGTGCTGTTCATCTGGGATGCGATGGCGTGCATGCTGCTGGGCATGGTGCTCTACAGGACGGGCGTTCTCACCGGGCAGCGCAGCGTGCGTTTCTACACCATCACGGCGATCCTGGGGTTCGCCATCGGGCTCGCAACCAACGCCTTCGAACTGGCGATGAAGATCGGCAGTGGCTACGCGCCGCAATGGGTGGCCGGCGGGACCGTGATCACCTACGACATCGGCCGCGTGGCCATGGCCCTGGCATTCCTGTCCGTCGTCATGATCGCCTACCGACAGGGCTGGTTCGCCCGGCTGCGCCAAGGCCTCGCGGCGGTCGGCCGCATGGCGCTCACGAACTACATCCTGCAGAGCGTGTTCGGCTTCCTGATCTTCCGCGAACTCGGGCTCGGGCTGTGGAACGACCTTGACCGCCACGAGCTCTACTACGTCGTGGCCGGGCAATGGGTGGTGATGATCGTGTTCAGCCTGTGGTGGCTCGACCGGTATCGGTTCGGCCCGCTGGAGTGGCTGTGGCGGTCCCTGACCTACGGTAGACGCCAGCCCATGGCCCAGCCCGCCTGACCGGTGCGCGAGGACCGCGTCACCGTTCGCGGGGTCGATCTCGCCTACTTCGAATGGGGCAACCCAGCGGGACAGACCGTCCTGTTGCTGCACGCGACGGGCTTCCATGCGCGTTGCTGGGATGGAGTCGTCCGGTGCCTGGGCGACGATCACCGCGTCATCGCCGTGGACCAGCGCGGCCATGGCCGTTCGGAAAAGCGTGGACCCTACGAGTGGAGCGAATTCGGTGCCGATGCCGCTGCCCTGGTCGACGAGCTCGACCTCAACGGGGTGGTGGGCGTCGGCCACTCCATGGGCGGACACGCCCTCACCCAGGCCGCCGCCCAGCGTCCACACCGATTCCGCGCGCTGCTTCTCGTGGACCCGGTGATCCTCGACCCGGCTGCCTATGCGAATCACCCGATGTTCGCCTCGGCACAGGCGCACCCGGTGGCCCGGCGGCGCAATCGCTGGCAGTCGGCGGCAGAGATGTTCGACCGCTTCGCCGACCGCCACCCGTTCAACCTGTGGGACCGTGCAGTGCTTCTCGACTACTGCCGCTTCGGCCTCCTTCCCGAGGGGGACGGTTTCGAACTCGCCTGTCCCCCGCTGGTCGAGGCGTCGATCTACCAGGGCAGCGCGGGTCGCGACATCGGTGACGCGATCCGCACCGTTACGCTCCCCGTTGCCGTACTCCGTGCCCAAGGACGGGATCCGGACAACCGCAGTACGGAAACGATGGACTTCGCACGCTCGCCGACCTGGCCGGGTCTGGCGGCGGCCTTCCCGAACGGGCGCGACATCCACCACCCGGAGCTCTCCCACTTCATCCCCATGCAGCGACCCGATCTCGTCGCCGAGGAAATCCGCAAGCTCATCGCGTAACTCCCATGTAACGAAGCCGGCTTGTGCCAGCAGTCAGCGGCACCCGCTGGCGCGCCTTGGCGGGCGCGTCTGTCAAGGAAGCCGGTCCAGCTTCTCCTGCGCGGCGAGCCAGTCACGCTCGACACTCTCCATGTCCGCCACGGCACTGCGCCGTGCCGCGACCAGGCGCGACATCTCGTCCGGCTGTTCGTGCACAGCCGACTCGCCCAGGGTGCGATCGATCTCGTCGACATGGCGGGTCAATTCGTCAATCCGGACTTCCAGCTGCCGCTGCTCCTGGCGGAGCGAACGTTCCTTCGCAGAACGACCCGACCGGCGCTCCCCCTTGGGCTTGGCGTCGCGCCTCGCTCGGGGCTGGCGGAGCGCGGCGTAGGCGTCCAGGTCGTCGTCGAAGCGGCCCACCCGACCGTCGGCCACTAGCCAGAACCGATCCGCGCACTGCCGCAGGAGGTGCCGGTCGTGGGACACCAGCAGCACCGCGCCACGGTACTCCTGGAGGGCGAAGGCCAGTGCCTGGCGCATGTCCAGGTCCAGGTGGTTGGTGGGTTCGTCGAGAACCAGCACCGCGGGCTGCCGACAGGCGATCAGGAGCAGCACGAGGCGCGCCTTCTCGCCCCCGGAGAAGGTCTCCGCCCGCCGTTGCACATCCCCGCCAACGAACCCCCAGCGGCCGAGGGTGTCCCGGGCGTCCTGCTCCCGGTAGCCGAAGTCCGCGAGATGGTCGAGCGGCGCACGGGACAGGTCGAGCGACTCCAACTGATGCTGGGCGAAGTAGCCTACCGACGCGTGCCGGCCCGGGGTCATCGAGCCTTCAAGCGGCGCCAGTTCACCTGCCAGGCAACGCAGCAGTGTCGTCTTGCCCGCGCCGTTGGCGCCGAGGACGCCGATGCGGTCGTCGGGGTGAACGCGCAGCGTTACCTCTTCGAGCACCGGGCGGCCGGCATAGCCGATGGCGGCATCGTCCAAGGACAACGTCGGGTTGGAGATCTTCTCCGGCTGCGGGAACGAGAAACGATAAGGCAGCTCGGCGTGGACAGGCGCGACCAGATCCATTCGTTCCAACGCCTTGAGGCGGCTCTGCACCTGGCGCGCCTTGCTCGCCTTCGCCCGGAACCGATCCACGAAGGCGTGGATCTCATGCACTCGCCGCTGCTGCTTCTTGTACTGCGCCGCGCGAAGCGCCAGGGCTTCGGCACGCTGACGTTCGAATCCGCTGTAGTTGCCGGTGTAGACCCGCGCGCGGGCGTCTTCGAGATGGACGATCCCGCCCATGGTGCGGTCGAGGAAGTCGCGGTCGTGGGCGATCGCCAGCAACGTGCCCTGGTAGCGCCGGACCCACGTTTCCAGCCAAAGCGTGGCGTCCAGGTCCAGATGGTTGGTGGGCTCGTCCAGGAGCAGCAGATCCGACGGCGCAAACAACGCCCTTGCCAGGTTGAGCGTGATCCGCCAGCCGCCCGAGAAATCCCGGTGCGGCTTGTCGAAGTCGGCCGTGGCGAAACCCAGGCCGCCCAGAACCTCCGCGGCGCGGGCGCGGGACTCGTAGCCGCCAGCGTCCTCGTAGTCGGCGTAGAGCGTGCCGAGTGCGTCGTCGTCGCCGTCCCGCTCGGCGGCCGCGATGGCGCGTTCGACGCCGCGCAGCCGGGTGTCGCCGTCGAGGACGAACTCCAGCGCGGCGCGACTCGACGGCGCAACGTTCTGCTCCAGGCTGGCGACGCGCCAGGAGTCCGGACGCACGACCTGCCCTTCCTCCGGCGCCAAACGCCGGCGCACGAGCTCGAACAGCGTCGACTTGCCGATGCCGTTGCGGCCGACCACGCCCGCCTTGTGGCCGGCGTGCACCGTCAGGTTCAGGCCGTCGAACAGAAGCCGGTCACCGCGGTGCAGCGTGACGTCGATGAGTTGAAGCATTGATCTAGTGGTACTTGGTGCCCAACCATGAACGTGGGGGACCCTTGTGGTCGCCCGTGCCTGTCACCGCACGGTGTCGTTTTGGTCAACAAGGGCGACCACAAGGGTCGCCCCTACGCCGATGTAGCCCGATGGGACGGGCGGCATGGCGTATCATGGCGCGCGCATCATACCCGGGCAGCGCCCAAGGGACACGCCGCTCAAGGAATCCAGCCGTGAGCCAGTATCTCGCCGTCCACCCCACGCACCCGCAGCAGCGGTTGGTCACCCGTGCCGCCCAGATCGTCAAGGAGGGCGGGGTCATCGTCTATCCCACGGACTCCACCTACGCACTCGGCTGCCGCCTGGGCGACAAGGTCGCGGCGGATCGGATCCGCATGCTGCGACGCCTCGAACGCGACCACTACCTGACGCTGGTGTGTCGGGACCTCTCGGAACTCGCGGCGTACGCGCGGGTCGACAACCAGAGCTACCGGGTGATCAAGCGCTACCTGCCGGGACCGTTCACGTTCGTCCTGTCGGCCACCCGCGAGGTTCCCCGCAGGCTGGTCCACCGGCGTCGCCGGACCATCGGCCTGCGGGTACCCGACAACGTCATCGCCCAGGCCATCCTCGCCGCGCTCGGCGAGCCGATGATGTCAACCACCCTGAAGCTGCCGGATGAGGATCTGCCCGTGACCGACCTGGAGTCCCGGCGCCCGGACCTCGAACACGCGGTGGACGTCATCGTGGACGGCGGCACCGGCGGCGTGCAGCCGACCACCGTCGTGGACCTCACCGACGGCGCGTTGACGGTCACCCGGGCGGGCCTCGGCGTGGTCGACGATTGACTGCGGCGAAATGCACGCCACCGTTCCCCCACCTGCCTCCCACCCGCGGACCGAGCCGGGATGATTGAGGGTATACTGCCCATGTCGGGAACAGCGAATCCCTCAACCCGCATATCTCACCAGACCGCTTTGTGTCGTGACTACCCCCTACATCATCAGACGGTTGCGGCGAGTGTGCATGAGTCCGAGCGACTACAGGCTGCGCTGGCCCCGCCCTCGCCGGTCTTTTGCCCCCGTGAGCGCACATGCGACCTCAACCGTAGTCCCCGCTATGCTTTCGGTCGCGAGCACGCGCACGGGGCCAAAATCCTCGGCGATCATCGGGGCCACTGGTGAGACATCCGGGTTAAGGTGAGCAGCAGCGACTCCGATCAACGGGTTCTGTCGGGAATGCGGCCCACCGGCCGCCTGCACATTGGCCACTACCACGGCGCCCTGAAGAACTGGATCCGGCTCCAGCATCAGTACGACTGCTACTTCTTCGTCGCCGACTTCCACGCGCTGACGACCCACTACCAGGACACCGCCAACATCGAGCAGTACACGTTCGATACCGTCGTGGACTGGCTCGCCGCGGGCTTAAGCCCAAGCGCCGCCACCATCTTCGTGCAGAGCAAGGTGCCCGAACACGCGGAGCTTCACCTGCTGCTGTCGATGATCACCCCCGTGCCCTGGCTCGAGCGCGTGCCGAGCTACAAAGACCAGCAGGCCAACATCGCCGACCGCGACCTCGGCACCTACGGCTTTCTCGGCTATCCCGTGCTGCAGGCGGCCGATGTGCTGATGTACCGCGCGGGCCACGTGCCCGTGGGCGCGGACCAGGTCGCACACCTGGAGCTCGCCCGCGAGATCGCCCGCCGCTTCAACCATATCTTCGGCCGCGAGCCGCAGTTCGAGACCACCGCCGAGCAAGCCATCGACCAGATGGGCAAACGACCCGCCCGCCTCTACCGGCAGGCGCGACGCGACTACCTGGAGAAAGGCGACACCGACGCACTGGCACGGGCCCAGGCAATGCTCGGCGAACAGCAGAACCTTTCGATCGGCAACCGCGAGAGGCTGTTCGGCTACCTGGAAGGCAGCGGCCGCATCATCCTGCCGGAGCCCAGCTCCCTGTTGACCGGCGCTCCGGTCGTGCCCGGCATCGACGGACGCAAGATGTCGAAGTCCTACGACAACGCCATCGGTCTGCGCGAGAGTCCTGACTCCGTGGAGCAGAAGATCAAGACCATGGTCACCGATCCGGCCCGCGTCCGCCGGGACGATCCGGGCGATCCGAAAAAATGCCCGGTCTTCGATCTCCACGAACTCTACTCCGACGACGACGTCAAGACCTGGGCCGCCGACGGGTGTCGAAGCGCCGGCATCGGCTGTGTCGACTGCAAACGACCGCTGATCGATGCGATCAACCGTGAGCAGGCGCCCTTCATCGAACGTGCCGAGCAGTTCGACAACGACCCGAACCTGGTGCGTTCCATTCTCCTCGACGGTTCCGAGGCGGCCCGTGCGGAGGCGCGCGAGACTCTGGACGAAGTGAAGGCCGCCGTGGGGCTCGCACGATGACCGAACCGCGGCCACCCGACGACGGACCGGCGCCGGAACGCGGAACGGGCCGCTTGAGCGATGCCCGGCGCCGGGACGACAACGTCGTCGCCGTGGTGGGTGGCCAGGTGGTCAGCGAGTCGCCCCGCGACCTCTACATTCCCCCGGATGCGCTGGAGGTCTTCCTCGACGCCTTCGAAGGCCCCATGGACCTGCTGCTGTACCTGACCCGGCGCCAGAACATCGACATCGAGCAGATCCGGGTTGCGGAGATCACCGAACAGTACATGCACTACATCGAGCTGATGCAGACGCTGAAGCTCGAACTCGCCGGCGAGTACCTGCTGATGGCGGCCACGCTCGCGCAGATCAAGTCGCGGCTACTGCTGCGCCAACCGGCCACCGAGGACGACGAGGCCGCCGATCCACGGGCGGAGCTCATTCGCCGCCTGCAGGACTACGAACGGGTCAAGCTCGCCGCCGAGCGGCTGGACGACCTGCCGCGGCTGGAGCGCGATCTGCACACCGCCCGAGCCGCCAGGCCCGAACTGGTGAAGCGACACGCCGAGCCCTCGGTGGACCTGAGGGAAGTTCTCCTGGCCCTCGGCGACGTCATGCGCCGGGCCGACTTCAAGCAGCACCACGCCGTGGAGTTCGAGGGACTGTCGGTGCGCGAGCGGATGTCCACCGTGCTGGCCCGCATCGGTGCCGATGCGGGGTTCGTGCCATTCGACGCGCTGTTCGATCCGTCGGAAGGCCGCGAGGGCGTGGTGGTGACGTTCCTAGCCCTGATGGAACTGGTTCGCGAGGGCATGATCGACCTGGTGCAGAGTCGACCCTTCGCGCCGATCCACGTATGCGTGCCCCGCGCCCAAGCCGACGACGCGACCCCGGACGAAGTCGATGGAAGCTGAACAGATCGAACGCATCGTCGAGGCGACGCTGCTGGCGGCCCACGAGCCGTTGAGCGTCGACCGCCTCGCGGGAATCTTCGCTCCCGGCGAACTGCCCGCCGACAATCCACGCGCAGCCGTACGCGCCGCCCTGGACGAGATCGGCAAGCGTGCGGCGGGCCGCGGTTTCGAACTGGTCCGGGTGGCAAGCGGCTTCCGGTTCCAGGTCAATCAGGATATGAGCCCGTGGGTGAGCCGGCTGTTCGAAGAGCGACCGCCGCGCTATTCGCGCGCGCTCTTGGAGACGCTGGCACTGATCGTCTATCGACAACCGGTGACCCGGGGAGACATCGAGGAGGTTCGCGGCGTGTCGTTGAGTCCCTCCATCATGCGCACGCTGCTCGAACGCGGCTGGATACGCACCGTGGGCCAGCGGGAGACGCCGGGACGACCCTTGCTGTACGGGACCACGCGGGCCTTTCTCGACTACTTCAACCTCGCGAGCCTAGACGAGCTGCCGCCCATGGCCGAACTCGTGTCGCTGACGGAACGCACGCTGGCCGGCGAGACGGACGCCCCGGTTCCGGACGCACCGGACGGTGAAACGGAAAATGCGGATCCGAGGCCCGTCGCCGAGGTGATTCCGTTGCCAACCGCGGAACGTTAGTCACCGTACCGTCACCGCCCAGTGTCGGCCAAGGCCAGCATGACCGAGAAGCTGCACAAGGTTCTCGCCGACCGGGGCTTGGGCTCGCGGCGCGAGATGGAACGGTGGATCGCCGCCGGGCGCGTCGCCGTCAACGGCCAGGTGGCGGACGTCGGCATGCGGGTCGACCCGACCGACGACGTCATGGTGGACGGACAACGGCTCGGCAAGGCCGCCGTGGCGCGCACCCGCGTGCTGATCGCCAACAAGCGGGCCGGGGTGATCGTCTCCCGCCGCGATCCCCAAGGTCGTCCTTCCGTGTTCGACGACCTGCCCCGGCTCCGCAGCGGACGGTGGATCTCGGTCGGACGCCTGGATCTGCAGACCACGGGACTGCTGCTGTTCACCAACGACGGCGAGCTTGCCAACAAGCTGGCGCACCCGAGCACGGGGATCGACCGCGAGTACGCGGTCCGGGTATTCGGCAGGCTCGAAGACGCAGCGCTCGAACGACTCAAGGCCGGCGTGGTCGTCAACGACCGGGTGGAGGCGTTCAGCGACATCCGCTACTACGACGGCAGCGGTGCCAACCACTGGTACCACGTCGTGCTCATGGAGGGCCGCAACCGGGAGGTGCGGGAACTGTTCGCCACCGAAGGGGTCACGGTCTCGCGCCTCAAACGTGTCCGTTACGGACCGGTGATCCTGCCCCCGTGGCTGCCCCGCGGCACGTGGGAGGAAGTCGGCTCCCGGGACATCGCGCAGTTGCAGACGCTTCTCGGACTGCCGGCCAGGCGTGTCCGCGAAACGCCGGTCCGTGCCGAATCGGGGCGCAAACCCCGTTCCGTGCTGATCCCGTATCCGAAGCTGGCAGCTACGGCATCCAAGACCCCGCGTCGAACCGGCGGCCGCTAATGCCCTTGGCGTCGGGGCCCATGAGGTAAAGGTAAAGCGGCATGTGGTCCTCGGCGCTCGGCAATGTAGCCGGGTCTTCCTCGGGATAGGCCGCGGCACGCATCGCCGTTCGGGTCGCGCCCGGATTCAGCGAGTTCACCCGGACGTCAGGGGCGAGTTCGTCGGCGAGGACTTCGACGAGACCCTCCACGGCGAACTTGGAAACCGCGTAGGCGCCCCAGTTGGCGCGGCCACGGCGCCCTACCCCCGAGGAGGTGAACAGCACGGACGCGTCGGGCGCCTCCTCCAGCAGGGGTAGCAGACCTCGGGTGAGCATGAAGGCGGCGTTGACGTTGACCTGCATGACGTCCTGCCAGTCCTGCACCGGATAGTCGGCGATGGGCTCGCGCGGACCCAGCAGGCTGGCGTTGTGGAGGATGCCGTCCAGGCGGGCGTACTCGCGGCGGATCGCGTGATACAGGGTCGTGACCGCGTCTTCACTGGCGTGAAGCAGGTCCGCCGGGACCACCACCGGGCGGGTCTTGGTCGCTGCCACGATCTCGTCGAACACCGCGTCGAGCTTCTTCTCCGTGCGACCGAGCAGCACCACGTCCGCACCGTACTCAGCGTAGGCGAGCGCCGCCGCCCGGCCGATGCCGTCGCCCGCGCCCGTGACCAGGATCACACGGTCGTCGAGCAGGCCGGGACGGGGCTGATAGTCGTGCTCGGCCGGCATGTCTCACCCAGTCGCCTGTCGCCATGACGCGACGGGTTGTTCAGCGCGGCCCCTTGGTGAGATAGGCGGGCTAGCGCCGGGCATGCAGCATGTAGTTGACGCCGACGTCGGCGCCGAAGCGGCATCGCCGGGTGAAGGGATTGTAGGTGACGCCGACGATGTCCAAGACAGTCAAGCCGGCATCCCGGCATGCGCGGGAGAGTTCGGCCGGCCGGATCAGCTTCTCGTAGGTGTGGGTGCCCTTGGGCAGGAGGTTGAGCACGTGCTCGGCACCGACGATGGCGAGGGCGAACGCCTTGGGGGTGCGGTTGATGGTGGCGAGGAAGACGTCGCCACCCGGGGCGGTCAGCTCCGCCAGCGCCTCAACCGTGGACGCCACGTCGGGCACATGCTCCAAGGTCTCAAGGCAGGTGACCAAGCCGAACTCGCCCGGTCCGGTGTCGAGAAAGCTCTCCGGCGTCGCCTTGACGTATTCGATCCCCTCGACGCCGCGCTCCGCCGCGTGCAGACGGGCAACCGCCAACGGCGCTTCCCCCGCGTCGATTCCCGTGACGTGGGCACCGAGGTCGGCGAGCACCTCGGTGAGAAGTCCGCCGCCGCAGCCGGCGTCGAGCACGCGAACGCCCTCGATCGGTCCTGCGCAACGCCGCACGATGTAGTCCACCCGCGGGGCGTTGATGTCGTGCAGCGCGCGAAAGTCGCCGTCGGCGTCCCACCAGCGGTGCGCTAGGGCCTCGAACTTGGCGACCTCGTCGGCGTCGACGTTGATCATGGTTTCGCGCGGTTTCGTCATGTCGGATGGAAGCCTACCACCCCGGGGGTGTCCCCCAAACGCATCGACCGAATTGGACCGAATCGGGACATCCACCCTGTTGGACCGAATTGTGGACCGAATTGGGACATCCACCCTGCGGCCGAATTGGGACATCCACCCTGCGGCCGGATCGGGACATCCACCCTACGACCGAATGGGGATACGCACCCCGCAGGCGGATCGGGACATTCGGGCCAGGGTGGGTGTCCCTTTTTTGCCGAAGGGTGGATGTCCCCTTTACGGGGGGACGGCTTTAGGGCTCTACGAGAGACGGCTGCCCCAGTGGGCCGCGCGGGCCAGGGTCTCGTCGATGTCGAGGGTGGGCCAGGTGCCGTTTTCGTAGACGCAGTGCGGCCGAATCGGGACATCCACCCTGCGGCCGAATCGGGACATCCACCCTGCGGCCGGATCGGGACATCCACCCTACGGCCGAATTGGGACATCCACCCTACGACCGAATTGGGACATCCACCCTACGACCGAATGGGGATACGCACCCCGCAGGCGGATCGGGATATTCGGGCCAGGGTGGGTGTCCCTTTTTTGCCGAAGGGTGGATGTCCCCTTTACGGGGGGACGGCTTTGGGGCTCTACGAGAGACGGCTGCCCCAGTGAGCCGCGCGAGCCCGGGTCTCGTCGATGTCGAGGGTGGGCCAAGTGCCGTTTTCGTAGACGCAGCGGCCGTTGACGAAGGTGTGGGTGACTCGCGCCCCGGCAGCAGCGTGGACGAGCTGCGCGTGCGGGTCGTGCAGCGGCTGCATGGACGGGTGATCCACGTCGACGGCGACCAGGTCCGCGCATTTGCCGACCTCGATGGACCCGATGCGATGGGCGAGACCGAGGGCGCGCGCGCCGCCGAGGGTCGCCATCTCGACCATGTCGGCCGCCGGAAGCAGGCTCGGGTCGGCGGCCGTGGCCTTGGCCAGGAGCGAAGCCAGGCGTGCCTCGGCAAACAGGTCTAGACCGTTGTTGGAGGCCGCGCCGTCGGTGCCGAGTCCCACCGTCACGCCGGCGTCGAGCAGCTTCGTCACCGGGCAGACGCCGCTCGTGAGCTTCATGTTGGAGTGGGGGCAGTGGATCACGCGCACACCCCGTTCCGCCACCAGCTCGATCTCGGCATCCGTGAGTGCGGTCATGTGCACGGCCTGGAGCTTCTCGTTCAAGAGCCCGAGGACATCGAGCACCTTGATCCAGGTGCCGCCGTGGGTGCGCAACGCGTCGTCCACCTCGGCCTGGGTCTCGTGCAGGTGGATGTGCACGTCCGCATCGACCTCGTCGGCGAGCGTGGCCACCTTGCGCAGATGCTCGTCCCCGACGGCGTACGCCGAGTGGGGACCGAAGCAGGTGGTGACCAGGTCGTCGTCGCGGAATCGGTCGCGGAGCGCGAGTCCCTTGGTGAGACAGTCGTCGAATCCCGTGGAATAGGGGTTCGGCTGGCTGATCAGGGGAAACGCCGCCTGCAAGCGGAATCCCGCCTCCCGGCAGACCAGCGCCGCAGTCTCGGGAAAGTAGTACATATCCGCCGCCGTCGTGGTTCCGCAGGCGACCATCTCGGCGACCGCGAGGCGTGTGCCGTCGCGCACGAATTCGGCGTCGATCCAACGGGCCTCCATCGGCCAGATGGTCTCGGCGAGCCAGGCCTCGAGGGCCTGTGCCTCGCCGAGGCCGCGCAGCAGGGTCATCGCCAGGTGGCCGTGGGCGTTGACCAGACCCGGCATCAGGAGGTGTCGGTCGAGCGTGACGCGGTCTGCGCGCGGGTGGTTCGCGACCACTTCGTCATGCGGACCCAGGGACGCGACCCGACCGTCGCGAAGCGCGACGCTGACTCCCTCGAGCACCCGGTTGGCCGGTGCGACGGGCAGCAGGTAGCGCGGCGAGAGCACCACGTCGGCGCTCTCCGAACAGGTGCCGGACGTCGATTCGGCGGGAGGATCGGACATGGGCGGATTATACGTCCGTGCTACAATAGTCGGCTTACTCCGAAGCACTGTTCATCCATGTCCGATGTCGATTCCGGCGGGGATTCGCCGGCGGCGGCGAGAGGAATCCTCTCCCGTAGCATCGAGGACGAACTTCGCCAGTCCTACCTCGCCTATGCGATGAGCGTCATCGTCAGCCGCGCGCTGCCGGACGTCCGCGATGGCCTCAAACCCGTGCATCGGCGCGTGCTGTTCGCGATGAGCGAACTCGGCATCACCTTCAACCGGCCCCACCGCAAATCCGCGTACGTCGTGGGCGAGGTCATGGGCAAGTACCACCCCCACGGCGACAGCGCCATCTACGACACCATCGTGCGCATGGCCAAGCCCTGGGCGATGCGCTATCCCCTCGTCGACGGCCACGGCAACTTCGGCTCCATGGACGGCGACCCCCCGGCGGCCCAGCGCTACACCGAAGTCCGCATGGAGCGGATCACGGCCGAGATGCTCGTCGACCTCGACAAGGAAACCGTCGACTCCGTACCCAACTACGACGAGACGCTGGACATCCCGGTGGTGCTGCCGACCCGGGTGCCCAACCTGCTGGTCAACGGTTCGTCCGGCATCGCCGTGGGCATGGCGACCAACATCCCACCGCACAACCTGACCGAGGTGATCAACGGCTGCCTGGCCCTGCTCGACGAACCCGGCCTGTCGATCGAGGATCTGATGGAGTACATCGAGGGTCCCGACTTCCCCACCGGCGCGATCATCAATGGCCGCGCCGGCATCGTGCGTGCCTATCGGACTGGACGCGGGCTCATCTACGTCCGCGCCCGGGCGCACGTGGAAGGCGAAGGCACCAGCAAGCAGACGATCGTCGTCACCGAACTGCCTTACGAGGTGAACAAGGCGCGGCTGGTCGAGAAGATCGCCGAGCTGGTCAAGGAGAAGCGCATCGAGGGCATCTCCGAACTGCGCGACGAGTCCGACAAGGACGGCGTGCGCGTGGTCATCGAGCTGCGCCGAGGCGAGCCGGGCGAAGTGGTTCTCAACAACCTCTACGCGATGTCGAAGCTGCAGACGGTGTTTGGCATCAACTGCGTCGCCCTGGTGGACGGCCAGCCCCGCACCGTCAACCTGCGCGAGATGCTCGACGCGTTCCTGCGCCACCGCCGCGAGGTCGTGGTCCGGCGGACCACCTACCTGCTCGCCCGGGCGCGCCGCCAAGGCCACCTGCTGGAAGGTCAGACCGTCGCTCTGGAGAGCATCGACGAAGTAGTGGCGCTCATCCGCTCGTCGCAGTCCCCGGCCGAGGCGCGCGCCGGGCTGATGGCCAAGGGTTGGCAGGCGACGATCATCAAGCCGTTGCTCGCGCGCACCGACATCGACGCCTGTCGCCCGGAGGATCTGGGGCCGGAGTTCGGTCTCGACGAGGACGGCCTCTACCACCTCTCCGAAGAACAGGCCCAGGCCATTCTCGCGATGACCCTGAACCGGCTGACCGCGCTGGAGAAGGACAAGCTCGTTGCGGACTACGAGGAGGTCCTGACGGAGATCCAGAACCTGATGGAAATCCTCGCCTCGGAAGAACGGCAGAAGGCGATCATCCGCGAAGAACTCGAGGACATCCGCGAACGCTACGGCGACGAGCGCAGGACGGAGATCCTGAGCTCCCACCTCGATCTATCCGACGAGGATCTGATCGCCGAGGAGGACGTGGTGGTCACTGTCTCCCACCGGGGCTACGCCAAGACCCAACCGCTCACCGTCTACCAGGCGCAACGCCGGGGCGGCACCGGACGGGCGGCCACGGGGTTGCGCGACGAGGACTTCGTCGAACACCTGCTGACCGCCAACAGCCACGACACGCTGCTGTGCTTCTCCGACGCGGGCAAGGTGTACTGGCTACGCGTTTTCCGGATCCCCCAGGGCTCTCGCAGCGCCCAGGGCCGTCCCCTGGTGAACATGCTGTCCCTCGACGAGGGCGAACGCATCACCGCCATCCTGCCGCTTCCCCGGGAGTCCGCGGAATCGACGGAACTGGACGACGTGGATGCGTTGGAAGACCTCGAGGAACCGGACGATGTCGACCCGTCGACCGACTTGGATCCGACGGTGGACGACGAGGAGGTCGACATCGGCGCGACGGACGAAGGCAGCTTCGTGTTCATGGCGACCGCCAACGGCACGGTCAAGAAGACACCGCTCGAACGTTTCTCCCGCCCACGCCCAAGCGGCCTGATCGCGCTGGGTCTCGAACCCGGCAACACCCTGGTGAGCGCGGCCATCATCGACGGTGCCAGCGACATCATGCTGGTGGCCAGTTCAGGCAAGGCCGCGCGCTTCAAGGCGTCGGCGGTACGCGCGACCGGACGAACCGCACGCGGTGTTCGCGGCATTCGCCTGACCGACGAGCAACGCCTGATCGCACTGATCGTGCCCGAGCGCGACGGCTACCTCCTCACCGCCAGCGAACGCGGCTACGGCAAACGCACGGCCTTCGACGAGTTTCCCGTCAAGGGCCGCGCCATCCAGGGTGTCATCGCCATGCGCACGGGTGAGCGCAACGGCGATCTCATCGGTGCCGTCCAGGTCTTCGAAGACGACGAGATCATGCTCATCAGCGACCAGGGCACGCTGGTGCGCACCCACGCCGCCGACGTGCGCGAGACCGGCCGCAACGCCCAGGGCGTGCGCCTCATCAAGCTGTCCGAGGACGCCAAGCTCGTCGGCGTCGAGCGTATCGTCGAAACGGAGAACGGCAGTCCGGCCGACGACGAGGACCCGGAAGGCGGCGCCCCGGTCGACGACAGCCAACCGGGCGACGACGCCTAGCCCACACCGGGACGACCCGCCCAAAGACATGCGCGCCTTCAACTTCTCGCCGGGGCCGGCTGCACTGCCCGACGCGGTACTCGAACAGGCGCGCGCAGAGCTCCTGGACTACCGCGGCCGAGGTCTTTCGGTCATGGAGATGAGCCACCGTTCCAAGGAGTTCGTCGAAATCGCGGAGACCGCGGAGGCCGACCTGCGCGACCTTCTCGGCATCGGCGACGACTACCACGTGCTGTTTCTGCAGGGTGGCGCTTCCATGCAGTTCGCCATGGTGCCGTTCAACCTCTGCGGCGCCGAGGATACCGTCGACTACGTGCATACCGGTTCGTGGGGCGGCAAGGCCATCGCCGAAGCCCAGCGCCTTGCCAAGGTGAACGTCGCGGCGTCCTCGGAGGACACGAACTTCGACCGCATACCGCGGAGGGAGACCTGGCGTCTGTCGGCGAACGCTGCCTATTGCCATATCGTCGCCAACGAGACCATCGGCGGCGTGCAGTTCCACGAGTTCCCGGAAACGGACTCGCCCCTTGTCGCCGACATGTCCTCGGAGCTCCTGTCCCGACCCGTCGACGTCGCCAGGTTCGGCGTCGTCTACGCGGGGGCGCAGAAGAACGTCGGCCCGGCCGGAATCTGCGTGGTTATCGTGCGCAGGGATCTTGCCGGTCGCGCGCGTCCCGGCCCGCCGCGCATCTTCGACTACGCCGTGCAAGGCGAACACGGCTCGATGTTCAACACGCCGCCGACCTACAGCTGGTATCTCGCCGGCTTGGTGTTGAAGTGGCTGAAACGTTCCGGCGGCGTCGCCGAGATGGACAGCGTCAACCGCCGCAAGGCGGCCAAGCTGTACGCAGCGATCGACGCCAGCAACTTTTATCACTCCCCCGTCAAGGCACCCGACCGATCAATCATGAACGTCCCGTTCACCCTGGCCGATCCAGCCCTCGACCAGACCTTCCTGCACGGTGCCGAGGAACGGCGCCTGCTCAACCTCAAGGGTCATCGCAGCGTTGGGGGCATGCGTGCAAGTCTCTACAATGCGGTCAGCGAAGAGGCGGTGGATGCCTTGATCGAGTACTTGGCGGCGTTCGAGGCCGACCACGGTTGACGGATCAGCAAATGGCGGAACGACAGACCAAAGAGGACCTTGGCGCGCTACGCGAGCAAATCGACGGCATCGACCGCCAGCTCCGCGCGCTGTTGAATGAACGCGCGGCGTACGCCCAGAAGGTGGCGGACGTGAAGGCCCGCAGCGGCGAGGACGAGCAGCCCGTGTACTACCGGCCGGAACGCGAAGCCCAGATCCTCGCCCGGCTGCGCGCGGAGAACGAAGGCCCCCTGCCGGACGAGCACATCGAACGGCTGTTCAAGGAGATCATCTCGTGCTGCCTGTCGCTGGAGCAGCCCCTCACGATCGCCTGCCTCGGGCCGGCCGGGACCTATACCGAGGCCGCGGCGATCAAGCAGTTCGGCCACTTCGCCAAGATGCGCACCCTGGCGTCGGTGCCGGAGGTCTTCCGCGAGGTGGAGTCCGGGGCCGCGCACTACGGTGTGGTCGCGGTGGAGAACAGCACCGACGGCATGGTAAAGCACACCCTGGACTGCTTCGTCAGCTCCGATCTCTCCATCTGCGCCGAGGTGGAGTTGCCGATTCATCACGCCTTCCTGGTGAAACGCGGAACCGATCCGGAGGCGGTCCGCGAGATCTGTTCCCATGAGCAGTCGCTGGCGCAGTGCCGCCATTGGCTAGACGTGCACTACCCCACCGTGTCGCGTCGGCCGGTATCGAGCAACGCCGAAGCGGCCCGGCTCGCGTCCGAAGCAGACCGCATCGCCGCCATCGCCGGCGAACCCGCCGCCGACCGCTACGGTCTAGACCTTGTCCACGCCAACATCGAGGACCAGCCCGGCAACAAGACGCGTTTCTTCGTCGTCGGCAAGCAACAGGTGGAGGCCTCGGGCCGGGACCGCACGTCCATCCTCGTCTCCACCCGCAACGAACCGGGCGCCCTCTACAAGCTGCTCGCGCCCTTCAAACGGAACGACATCAGCCTGTCGCGTATCGAATCGCGTCCGTCGCAGACCTCGTCCTGGAACTACGTGTTCTTCATCGACTTCGAAGGGCACCGGAGCCAACCCACCATCGCCAAGGTCCTGGCCGAACTCGAAACGGTCGCCACGGACGTGAAGAACCTCGGATCGTATCCACGGGCCACTCCGTGACGGCGCCGAGGCGAGCGGCTACGCCCGCGAACATCAACCAAAGCGTCACCGGACTCGTTCCGTACCAGGGCGGCAAGCCCATCGAAGAGCTAAGCCGGGAACGCGGCATCGCCGACATCGTCAAGCTCGCCAGCAACGAGAACCCGCGTGGCCCGGGTCCGCGGGCGCGCAAGGCTCTCGCCGAGGCGGCCGGCGAACTGTCCCGCTATCCCGACGGCAACGGCTTCCGCCTGAAGGCGGCACTGGCCGACCATCTCGATGTCGACCCTAGCCGGATCACCCTGGGCAACGGCTCCAACGACGTCCTCGACCTAGCCGCCCGGGTGGCCGTGTCACCGGGCACGCGCGGTGTCGTCGACGCCCACTGTTTCGTCGTATATCCGATGGCGATCACCGCCGCCGGCGGCGAGTTGGTCACCGTGCCCTCGGCGAACTGGGGCCACGATCTCGAAGCCATGGCGGCCGCCGTGGACGAGACCACGCGCATCATGTTTCTCGCCAACCCCAACAATCCCACGGGCACCTGTTTCGACGAAGCCGCGCTGTTTCGCTTCCTCGAGGCCGTGCCGCGCCGGGTCTGGGTGGTCCTCGACGAAGCCTACGCCGAATACGTGAGCGGGCCGGTGGGTGCCGGCGGGCGCTATCCGGACGGCGTCCGGCTGCTCGACGCGCATTCGAACCTGATCGTCACGCGGACGTTCTCGAAGATTCATGCGCTGGCCGCGTTGCGCATCGGCTATGCGGTGAGCTCTGCCGAGTTCGCCGATCTGCTGAACCGTGTCCGCCAGCCCTTCAACGCCAACAGCCTAGCGCTGGCCGCAGCGGAAGGGGCGCTTGGCGATGTTGAGTACGCCACCGAGAGTCGGCAACTCAACGACGAGGGCATGGACCGCCTGACGCGGGGCTTCGAAGCCCTGTCGCTGAAGTGGATTCCATCGGCTGGCAACTTCGTGACCTTCCACGTGGGCCCGAACCGCGACGCGATGGCGGTCTACGAGGCCCTGCTCGACCAGGGCGTCATCGTCCGCCCCGTGGCCAACTACGGCATGCCGGAACACCTCCGCGTCACCGTGGGTCTTGCCGACGAGAACGACCGCTTCCTGAAGGCGCTGTCGCGCGCCCTATGAGCGACACCCTGCTGCTGGTGGGCACGGGACTCGTCGGCGGCTCCTTCGCCCGCGCCGCCAAGGCCCGCGGGGTGTTCCACCGAGTCGTCGGCATGGACCGCGACCCGGCGGCGCTCGCCGAAGCCGTGCGTCTCGGGGTGGTTGATGCAGCGGCGGAATCCTTCATCGGCCACGCTGCCGTGTGCATCGCCGTGCCCGTGGCCGGCATCGCCGCATGCGTGCGCGACGCGGTGGCCGACGGTGCGCGCCATAACGGCGTGCCGGTGTTCGACGTCGGCAGCGTCAAGGCGCCCATCCTGGAAGCCCTACAGCCCGTGCCGCCGAACTATGTTCCCTGCCACCCGATCGCCGGTTCGGAGCGGCAAGGGCCTGCCGAGGCGCGCGCCGACCTGTTCGAGGGTCGCGCCGTCGTGCTGACACCCGTGGCGACCACCGACCCGGATGCCGTTGCCACCGTAACGGGCTACTGGGAAGGCGTGGGCGCACGCGTGGTGACGGAGGATCCCGACGACCACGACCGTCGCTTCGCCCTCGTCAGCCATCTGCCGCATCTCGTGGCGTTCGCGTTCATGGAGGTGGCAGCGGAGGGCCCCCTCGACGTCGTCGGCAACGGCTTCCGCGACTTCGTCCGAACCGCCGGCGCGGACCCAGACGTGTGGACCGACATCCTGCACGCCAACGCGCACGAAGTGCGCGGGCGCCTCGACGAGTTGCTGGACGTGCTGGCGTCCTACGGAACCATGGTTGGAGACGACCCCGCGAGATTGCGCCAACGGCTCACGCAGGTCGTCGCGAACAAGCAGTCGTTCGACGCCTTGGACCGTTGATGGCGAAGTCCGAAACTACGAGCCTGCCTGGCCGCGACTCCCGGGGGCTGCCCGACGTCGTCACCATCGACGGCCCGGGCGGCGCCGGCAAGGGAACCGTGGCGGGACTCCTCGCCGCACGGCTCGGATGGCACCTTCTCGACAGCGGCGCGCTGTACCGCGTCGTCGCCGTGGTCGCCCAGCGACGGGGCATCGATCTCGCCGACGCCGCTGCACTGGGCGCGGCGGCCGAGGGTCTCGACATCGCCTTCGCGGAGTCCGTGACGGACAACGCAGTGTCTGTCGCCGTTGTCGTCGACGGCTTGGACGAGACGCGCGCGATACGCGCCGCCGAGGCGGAGGAACCCGCCTCCCGGGTGGCCGCGGTGCCCGAGGTGCGCGCTGCTCTGGGGGATGTCCAGCGCGGCTTCCGCCGGCCTCCGGGGCTCGTGGCGGACGGCCGCGATATGGGCACCGTGGTGTTCCCCGATGCACGGCTCAAGATCTTCCTCACGGCGAGCGTCGAGGTTCGCGCCGAACGCCGTTTGCGGCAGTTGGCGGAAGACCCGCCGCGGTTGAAGGATCAACACGCCGGTGATAGTCTGCGCGCCCCTCGCGGGGATAGCGTCCCTCACGGGGACGGCGCTGCGGCATTGACCGCTGTGCGCGCCAGAACCGAGGCGCGGGATCAACGGGACCGGACGCGTGACGTCTCACCCTTGGTACCGGCCCCAGACGCGGTGACGATCGATTCCACAGCCCTGTCGATCGACAACGTGATGACCGAGGTCATGGCGCTGGTTCGCGAGCGGGGGCTGGACCGGTAGACGGTGCGACGCCCGTGGCGCGCATCGGACCACCGAGCAAAGAGGCGGCAACTGGGACGATATGGCGGAAGAACTGGAAGGACTGACGGAGACAACGGCGACGGATGTCGCCCCCGAGGCGATGGTCTCGCCTGCCGAGGCCGAGGACAACTTCGAGCAACTCTTCGAGGAGAGCCTCGCCACGGTGGAGATGGAGCCGGGCTCGATCATCACCGGCACGGTCGTCGAGATCGACAAGGACTTCGTCATCGTCCACGCCGGACTGAAATCCGAAGGCGTGATTCCGCGACAGCAGTTCAACGACGAGAACGGTGAATTCGCACTCTCCATCGGTGACCAGGTCCAGGTCGCCATGGAAACCGTCGACGATGGCTGGGGTGAGACCCGGCTGTCCCGCGAAAAGGCCAAACGGGCCGAGTCGTGGCAGATGCTCGAAACAGCATTCAGCTCCGGCGACGTCGTCAAGGGCGTGCTGAACGGCAAGGTCAAGGGCGGTTTCACCGTCGACATCAACGACATCCGCGCTTTCCTGCCCGGCTCCCTGGTGGACATCCGGCCGTTGCGCGAAACCGCGCACCTCGAGGGCCGGGCCTTGGAGTTCAAGGTCATCAAGCTCGACCAGCGACGCAACAACGTCGTGGTGTCGCGCCGCGCGGTGCTCGAGGAGGAGAACAGCGTCGAACGGGAAGCGCTGCTCGCCTCCCTGCACGAGGGCCAGGAAACCAAGGGCATCGTCAAGAACCTGACCGACTACGGCGCGTTCGTCGACCTCGGCGGCGTGGACGGCCTGTTGCACATCACCGACATGGCCTGGCGCCGAGTCCGGCATCCGAGCGAGATCGTCAACGTCGGCGACGAGGTAGGGGTGAAGATCCTCCGCTTCGACCGGGAGAGCAAGAAGGTGTCGCTGGGCATGAAACAGCTCGGGGACGATCCGTGGGTGGACATCGGTCGCCGCTATCCCCAGAACACACGCGTACAAGCGACCGTGACCAACCTGACCGACTACGGCTGCTTCGCCGAGATCGAGGAGGGCGTCGAAGGCCTGGTCCACGTCTCCGAGATGGATTGGACCAACCGCAACGTGCATCCGTCCAAGGTGGTCGCCGTGGGCGACGTCGTGGAGGTCATGGTGCTGTCCATCGACGAAGACCGGCGGCGCATCTCGCTGGGCATCAAGCAGTGCCGCATGAATCCCTGGGAGGAGTTCGCGTCAACCAACTCCGCCGGCGACCGGATCCGCGGCCGCATCAAGTCGATCACCGATTTCGGCATCTTCATCGGCCTCGACGGCGGCATCGACGGCCTGGTGTACCTGTCCGACATCTCCTGGAAGGAAGCCGGCGAGACCGCGGTACGGCGCTACAGCAAGGGTGAGGAGATCGATACCGTCATCCTGTCGGTCGACCCCGAGCGCGAACGCATCGCGCTCGGCATCAAGCAACTGGACAACGACCCCTTCAACGACTACGTCACCGCCAACGATCGCAACAGCGTGGTCAGCGGCGTGGTGGTCAGCGTGGAGCCCAAGGAAGCGGTCATCAGGCTCGCCGAGGACGTTCACGGCACGCTGAAGGCGTCGGAAATCTTCGCGGACCGCGTGGAAGACGCGCGCTCAACACTGTCCGCCGGCGACGAGGTCACCGCCAAGATCGTTAGCATCGACCGCAAGAACCGAACCATCGGCCTGTCCATCAAGGCGCGCGACAAGGACGACGAACGAGAGGCGCACCGCGAATACCAGCAGTCCCAGACGGAGCGCCCGGGACCGACCACCCTCGGCGACCTGATCAAGGCGCAGATGGAGGGCAAGGAGTAGGCCCGGAAGCGGCCGGTGCGAGGCTGCCATGACCAGGTCCGAACTCATCGACCGGATCGCGTTGGGCCAACGGCACCTGACGGCCAAGGACGTCGAGTTGGCGGTGAAGGTCATGATCGACCGCATGTCCGACGCCCTGGCAAACGGCCAGCGCATCGAGATACGCGGCTTCGGAAGCTTCTCGCTGCACTACCGACCGCCGCGGGTCGGACGCAATCCCAAGACCGGTGAGGCGGTCGGCGTCGGCGGCAAGTACGCTCCCCACTTCAAGCCCGGCAAGCGTCTGCGTGACCGCGTCAACCAGGGCCGTGAACTCGAGCGAGGTCTAGACGCCCAAGACTCGAACCGCCCGTGACAACGACGCCGGCGTCCTCAACCGCGCCAGCGTCGCCATCCCGGACCTCCACACGCTCGGTCGGACGCTTGGGACGGATCCTGCGGCGGATCGCCGTTGTCCTGGTGCTCATCGTCGTGATCATCGCCGGCGCCCTGCTGGCGATCGACAACCAGACGCCCGTGAGCCTACGGTTTCTGCACTACGTCAGTCGTCCCTGGCCGGTGTCGTGGTGGCTCGCGCTTGCCTTTGGAGGCGGGGTCGTCGTCGGCCTCGCCGCATGTCTTGGCAGCCTCGCCCGCGCCCGCTGGCGAATTCGACGGCTGCAACGCACCCTCGACGAACCGTAGCAATCCCGCCGTGGCCACCGCGCGGTGGCGCCGATGAACATGGGGCGGATGCCCCTGTCCGAGGGCGGATCGAGAGGGTGTGCAAAATCATGGGATTTCGTACACGCGTCATGGCCGATGTCGCACAGGTTCGGCCCGTTCCCGGGGGTATGGTCCGCAATCCCAAACACACGAGCTGGAGACAAACCATGCCCTCACTACGAACCATACTCGCCATCCTGGCGCTGGCCTGGACCGGATTCGCCACCGCCGAGAGCGTCGAACAGGTGAACATCAACACTGCGGATGCGGAGACCATCGCGCGGGTTCTGAACGGCGTCGGATTGAAGAAGGCCGAGGCCATCGTGCGCTACCGCGAGACCCACGGCCGATTCGACTCGCCTTCGGACCTGACCCGGGTCAAGGGAATCGGTCCAGCCATCGTGGAGAAGAACGAGGCGAAGATCGCGGTCAGCGGAACGCCCGGCAAGGAGCCGATTGAAAAGCCCGTGCCCGCGAGCGAATAATCCGCCGTGCCTTTCTTGGATGCGTTGCTTGCCGTGAACCTGTTCCTGGCTCGACGCTGCGGATGACCGCGGTACACGCCGCCGCAACCTTCTTGGCAGCGGCGGCGATCACCGCCCTGGCGTGGCGGGCGGGGCCTCGGCTGGGACTCGTCGCGTTGCCCAACGAACGCAGCTCCCATGACCGGCCCACCACCACGTCGGGCGGCATCGGCTTCGTCGTGCCCATCGTCGTGTGGCTCGCCGCCGTCGCCCGGGACTATCCATCCGCCGTCGCGCTCGCCGCCTGCGGGGGCGCCATCGCCGCGGTAGGACTCGTCGACGACGCCCGCGACCTCAGGCGCGACGTTCGCCTCGCCTGCTACCTGGCTCTATGCGCGGCGAGCGTGCTCTGGCTTTTCGACCTGCCGCCGACGGTCGCCTTCGCCGCCATCGTCGGGCTCACGGCGTGGGTCAACCTCTACAACTTCATGGACGGCACCGACGGCCTTGCTGCTTCCCAAGCCATCGCCTACGCCCTCGGCGCGCTGATTCTCGGCGACCTGGAGGAGTCGGCGCCGTTCGCCTGGATCCTCGTCGCGGCAACGGCGGGCTTCCTGTGCTTCAACTGGGCTCCGGCCAAGGTCTTCATGGGCGACGTGGGATCGCTGTTCCTCGGCCTGGCGACCGGCGTGACCGCGCTGTGGCTGTGGCAGAACGGTGAGTTGCCGTTTGTGGCGAGTTTGATCCTGTTGGTAGCATTCTGGCTGGACGCCAGCTACACGCTGCTCATGAGAATCGCCACCGGCCAAGCGTTCGCGCGGGCGCACAGGACGCATCTCTACCAGATCATCGCCGCCCGTCTCGGCCATGGTGCGACGGCAGGCGTTTTCTGGCTGTACACCGTGGCGTGGCTGTGGCCGCTGGCCGGCGTCTGCATCACTTGGCCGGCGTGGTGTTACGCCGCGCTCGCCGCTGCCTGTCTGCCGGTCGCCGTCGCTTGCGTGGTGTGCCGCGCCGGCGTCGCCGATGCTGCCGGAACCGCTGATGAACCGTGATGCGATTCGCCGGCTGACCGGCCGGCAGAAGTTCGTGCTGGCGATCGCCAGCGACTGCCTGATTCTCCCGGGCGCCCTGTGGATCGCACTGGTGCTGCGTCACGGTCACTGGAGCTTCGACATCCTACCCTTCTGGCCCGGCTTCGCCGTCACCCTGGCGTGCATCCCCGTGTTCGCCCACCTGGGGCTGTACCGCCACGTGATGCGCTACCTGGGGCCCGCGGTCATCTGGACCCTCGTCAAGGGCGTCGTGCTGACGGCCGTGGCGCTCACTGCATTGGCCTACATGGTCCGCCTGGAGGACTTCCCCCGCTCGATCCCCGTGATCTTCGCCCTTCTGGCGTTCTGCGGGACGGCGGGCACGCGTTTTCTCGTGCGCGTCTACGCCGATGCCGCGCCGGCCAACCTGGTACGCAAGCCGGTGGCGGTCTACGGTGCCGGCGACGCCGGCGCACACCTTGTCCTGCAGATGCGGCGCAGCGGCAGCTACCGCCCGGTGGCATTCATCGACGACAACCAACAGGCAATCGGCCGCATCGTCCACGGGCTCGAGGTGTTCCCGGTCACCGCTCTGGCGGAGCTGGTCGCGAGCCACGGCATCGCCCAGGTGCTTGTCGCCGTCGACTCCGCCTCCGCCGAAGACCGTCGGCGAATCATCGAGAAGCTTGAACCCCACCCGGTACGGGTGCGCCTGATTCCGGACATCCAGGCCGTGGTCGCCGGTGCCGAACCCGCCACTTCCTGGGATGTGGAAATCGCCGATCTGCTCGGCCGCGACGAGGTGCCGCCCCTGCCCCACCTGTTGCGCAAATCCGTGACCCACCGGAGCGTGCTCGTGACCGGTGCCGGGGGCTCGATCGGTTCCGAGTTGTGCCGCCAGATCCTGCGTCTCGGACCTGCGCGGCTCGTCGTCCTCGACCAGTCCGAGTACGCGCTGTTCGAGATCGAACGGGAGCTTCGCCGCATCGCCCGGGCCGAGGGCATCGGCTCGTCCATCGTCACGGTCCTCGGGTCGCTGCTAAGCCGTCCCCTGGTGGAACGCACCATGCGACGCAACGGCATCGAGACCGTCTACCACGCCGCCGCCTACAAGCATGTCAGCCTGGCGCAGCAGAACGTGATCCAGGTCATCGAGAACAACACCTTCGGCACGCTGCACACCGCCCAGGCGGCCATCGCCACCGGCGTGTCCAACTTCATCCTGATCTCCACCGACAAGGCGGTGCGGGCACAGAACGTCCTCGGTGCCAGCAAGCGACTCGCGGAGATGGTCCTGCAGGCTCTCGACGACGAAACCGACTCCACCCGGTTCTGCATGGTCCGCTGCGGCAATGTCCTCGACTCGTCCGGGTCGGTGGTGCCGCTGTTTCTCGAGCAGATCGACAAGGGCGGCCCGGTCACCGTCACCCACCCCCAGGTGACCCGCTACTTCATGACGATTCCCGAAGCCGTGGCGCTCGTGCTGCAGGCCGGCAGCATGGCCACTGGCGGCGACGTCTTCGTGCTCGACATGGGCGCGCCGGTAAAGATTCACGAGCTGGCCCGCAAGATGATCCGCCTGAAGGGCTACAACGTACGCGACGAGCACAATCCCAAGGGCGACATCGAGATCAACTTCACCGGGTTGCTGCCGGGCGAGAAACTCACCGAGGAACTGCTGGTGGGCGAAGACGCCATGGGCACCGAGCACCGCAAGATTCTCCGCGCGGTGGAATCCCGGATGCCGTGGTCGGAGCTTCGCCCCGCCCTAACCAACCTCGAGTCCGCCTGCAGCGCCGTCGACCACGACACCATCGACAGGCTCTTGAAGGACATCTTCGAGGGCGTCGACATCGCCGAAGCGCTGTCGCGCCTACCCCGTCGCGGCGAAGTCGTGAGACTGCAGCGGCCCTAAGAGAGACGGAAGCTCCGAACAACCCGTAGGGGGCGACCGCGCGCCCTCGCGGGCGCGTTGTGGTCGCCCGTCCAAAGCCAACCGACAACCCTTCGGTGACTGGCACCATCGCCAGCGCCGGCGACCGGGGTCAAGAGCGGTGCCATTGATCGACAGGTCGTCGGCTGCAGTGTCGGCGGGAGTCATTCCTCGGTGTCATTGCATGCCACGGAGGCAACATCGCCCTTTTCGATTGGTCGGAGTCGGGCTGTCCACCCTTCGCCCCGCGACTTGGTTGACGGGGTTGTCCACGCCTTGTCCACGGCGTCGGTCCCCAAAGATAGAAAGGCGCGGTGGTCAAGGGGTGGGCAACCCCAGGTCGATATCCTTGGCCAACCGGCCAAGGCCACGACGAAGAAACATCGCCCCTCTCAATTGCCGGGGATGTCGGCTTGCCCACCCTTCGCCCACCGCGACTCAGTTGATTCGGGGAACGTCGCCGTGGACGAAGCGTGGACAACCCGACCGAACATCGCCCATTTCAAACATGTCGGCAATCACGTGCCAAGTGGCGCGATCAGATCGCCCGGCGTCAGTTGGCGACGGTCATCTCCCGGATCAGCAGCGAGCCGGTGTGGATGTTGCCGCGCCGATCGATGTCGTCGCCGCAGCCGACGATGCCCTTGAACATGTCGTCGAGCTTGCCAGCGATGGTCACTTCGTCCACCGGGTGTCGAGGCTCACCGTCCTCGACCCAGATTCCCGACGCTCCCCGGGAATAGTCGCCGGTCACCAGGTTGACGCCCTGGCCGATCAGGCCGTTGACCAGGAGTCCGGTCCCCATGTCGCGCATCAGCGCCTCCGGTGGACGCATCTCGGCCTTGAGATCGAGGTTGAACACGCCGCCGGCATTGCCGGTGGTGGTCATACCCAGGCGCCGGGCGGAATAGCTGCCGAGGATGTAGCTCGCGACCACGCCGTCGTCGACGAACGCCTTGGCGCGGGTCGCCACGCCGTCGCCGTCGTGGGCGGCGCTGCCGAGACCCTTCCGACGGTGCGGCTCTTCCACCAAGGTGATGCCAGGTGCTGCGGCCTGTCGACCGAGCGAGCCCACGAGGTATGACGCGTTGCGGTAGAGCACGCCGCCGCTGATCGCTGCCAGCAGGTTGCCGATCAGGCCCCCGGCTTCGGTCGGTGCGAACAACACGGGATACGAACCCGTTGCAACCGGTCGCCGACCGAGCCGGGCCAACGCTCGACGTGCGGCTTCGCGACCTACGTCCACGGGGTTCTCGAGGTCCTCCGGGTCGCGGCTAACTGTGTACCAATGGTCGCGCTGCATCCCTCCGGCGTCTTCCGCGATGACGCTGCAACCCGTGGAGTGGCGCGTACCCGATGAAGCCTCGATGAACCCGTGGGAGTTGCCGTAGACGTGGTAGCCGCGATGGGTGGCCACGTTGGCGCCCTCGGAATTGACGATCCGGGAGTCCTGGGCGAGCGCCGCCGCCTCGGCTTCAAGCGCACGTTCGGTGGCTCGGGGAACATCGACCTGCCAAGGGTGATCCAGATCGAGGTCCGGCAGGGCACGGGCCATCAGCTCGGCATCGGCAAGACCGTTGCAGGGATCCTCCTCGGTGAACTTGGCGATGTTGATGGCGGCGCGCACGGTCTCGCGAACCGCCTCGGGACCGGCGTCGGAGGTGCTGGCCGAGCCCTTTCTGGCACCGACATAGACGGTGATTCCGAAGCCCCGGTCGTTGGTGAACTCGACGGTCTCCAGCTCGCCCTTGCGAACCGACACGACAAGGCCCGTGGAGTCGCCGGCCGAAACCTCCGCCGCATTCGCGCCTTGGCGTTTGGCCTCGTCCAGAATGCCCGCGACCAGATCCTTGAGCGAGGCGGCGAGGTCGCCTTGCTCCTCCCCTCGTGCCCCTTCGCCTCGGGCCAGATCCACGCCGGGACCTTCGCGGCCAGGCCCGTTCACGCGCTGGTGCCCCCGACCGTGATCCCGTCGATGCGCAGCGTCGGCTGGCCAACGCCAACCGGCACGGTCTGGCCCTCCTTGCCGCAGACGCCGACGCCGCCATCGAGTTCCAAGTCGTTGCCCACCATGGAGACCTGAGCCATCACCTCGGGTCCGTTGCCGATCAACGTCGCACCGCGGATGGGCGGACCCACCTTGCCCTTGTCGATGAGGTACGCCTCCGTGGCCGAGAACACGAACTTGCCCGAGGTTATGTCCACCTGGCCGCCCCCGAAACTCACCGCGTAGACGCCCTTGTCGACACTCTCGATGATCTCTCGGGGGTCGCTGTCCCCCGCCAGCATGAAGGTGTTGGTCATGCGCGGCATCGGCAGGTGGGCGAACGACTGCCGGCGACCGTTGCCGGTGCTCGCAACACCCATGAGACGCGCGTTGTGCTTGTCCTGGAGGTAGCCCACCAGCCTGCCGTTCTCGATCAGGACCGTGCGTTGTCCGGGGGTGCCCTCGTCGTCGACACTGAGCGACCCTCGACGGTCCGGAAGGGTGGCGTCGTCGACCACCGTGCACAACGGTGAAGCCACCTTTTCGCCCAGCCGGCCGGCGAACGCCGACGTACCCTTGCGGTTGAAGTCACCCTCGAGACCGTGGCCCACGGCTTCATGCAGCAGCACGCCGGGCCAGCCGGGCCCGAGCACGACGGGGAACGTCCCCGCGGGCGCATCGACGGCATCGAGATTCAACAGTGCCATCCGCACTGCCTCTCTCGCGTATCCATCGGCCGCGTCGCCGTCCATCAGCCAGCCCGTGTCGAAGCGGCCGCCACCGCCCCCGAAACCCCGTTCCCGGCGTCCGTCCTGTTCTGCGATCACCGACACGTCGAAACGCGACAGCGGTCGCGCATCGCCGCTCAAGGTGCCGTCGGTGGCCACGACCAAGTTCGTTTCCCGGCTCATGGAAATCCGCACCGTGACCTCGCTGACCCGCGGGTCCAGGCCCCGCGCGAAGGCGTCGATGCGACTCAGTAGGGCGACCTTGTCGCCTTCGGGAGCCGCGGTAAGCGGATCCACATCGGCGTAACGGGCAGGCGTGCGCGCCGGGGTCAGGACCGGTGCGCGGCCGTGGCCGGTGCGGGCAATGCTGCGCGCGGCGTCGGTGGCACGGCCGAGCGCCAGGGGACCGATGTCTTCGGCGTAGGCGAAACCGGTCTTCTCGCCGCTGATCGCCCTGACGCCGACGCCCCGGTCGACGCTGAAGGATCCGCCCTTGACGGCGCCGTCCTCCAGGGTCCAGGACTCGTCGCGGCAAACTTGGAAGAACAACTCGCCGGTGTCGATGTCCGTCCCGGTCAACCGCGCGAGCTGGCCGGAGACGACGCCCTCGCTGATCTCACCGGGATCCAAGAGCGCGCGCCGCGCGGTGTCGATACGGTCGTCAGTCGTCATCGACTTCCCCCCCGTCCTGGAACAACTGTGTGGAGCCGATCCCGCCATCGACGGGTTCCTGCACTTCATCAGGCGCAGTGTCCACGGCGTCGTCGAACATCCGGACGAACTGCACGTCCGGTTCGTCGAAGGTGCCCGACACGCGGTACATGCCGCTCGACAACCGCTCGATGGGATTGCGGAAAACCTCACGGCCGACGAGGACGCCGGCCGCCGCCGCCGGGTTGGACATCGCCAGAACCGCCGCGTACCAAGGCAGGCTGGCGTGCAGCGGCAGCGTGACCACCATTTCGTTGTCGAGCACTCCGCTCGCGAGATCGACGTCGCCACTGATCTCGAAACGCAACCCCGTGCCCTTGATCCTCGCCGGCTCGGTGAACCACGCCCGACCGTCCACCAGGGCCAACGGGGCGACCACCTCGTTGAAGCTCACGCCTCGCCCGAAAACGTCGGAGAAATCGAGACTCATGCGCTTGACGATCGTGGAGAAGTTGATGAGGCTCATGATCCGGGTCGCACCCGCGCCCTGCTCGATGTCCAGGAACCGGCCGTTCGTCAATCGCAACTCGGCCTCGCCGGAGAGGCCCTTCAGTTCGAAACTCATCGGCGAACCCGGCCAACTGAGGCGACCGCTCGACGTGAAGCTCTCCGACTCGACGCTCGGCGCGAAGTCCCACAATGGCAGGACGTCCTTCAGGTCGTCCGCCGTGACCGAGCCTTGGAAGTACGACCGCCCGACTCTCGACCAGAGGGCCGGCGCCGTGCTCTCGATGCTAAGTCCCCGAAGGTCCGCGCGCACGTCCACGAGGCGCACGCCCTCCTCCACCGGGCGAATGCCGAACTGCCAACTGCCGTAGTCGGCGTCGCCCACCCGAACTCGGTCGAGCACTACGTCCGCCGCGATCAGACTGTCTATCAACACCGGATCGAGCGGATCGCCTTCGACCGCGGGAGCATCCAGCGTGACCTCGTTCAGCCGCACCTGCCACGGCTCGCGACCCCCTCGTGCGACGGTACCCTTGACCGCCTCGGAGGTGATGGAGAAGCTGACCTCGCCCTGTTCCGACGATCCATCGAGGACCAGATCGTCGAGTTCCACGGTATCCAGGACAACCTTGCCGAGACGGAATCGGCGCAGTTCCCAAGCCAGCTGACCAGCCGGCTCGGCCTCGTTGGCCGTATCTGCGCCGCCGCCGAAACCGTCGATGAAGGCGGTGATGTCGGTGCCGTCGACGACGTCCAAACCGCCGCCAATGACCACACGGCCCACGCTCGCATCGGCCATCGGGATCGGCGCACCGATGCCCAGCGAAGCCGCACGAATACCGGTGTCCGCCGAATGTACCCAACCGCTGGCGACGCCGTAGCGCAGCGACGCCGCCGTATAGTCGTCCAGGAACTGCAGCGTAGCGACGAGTTCGCGTCTCTCGTCCGCCGCCTTGCCCAGAGGCGACGGCAACGCCACGGAGACGCCGCCGAGGTCGCTCTCGATGCGCAGTTCGGGCGCCCGGTCCGAGCCCGGGAACACCGTGAACCGGGCGTTGAAGTCGAATCGCCCAGTGGCGATGCCCGGGTCGTCGATGTCGAGCAGGCGGTAGGCGTTTTCCGCGGTTGCCGAGCCGTCGAGGGCGAACGTCACGCGGTCGTCCTCGGAGTCGATGGCAATGCGCACCGGCGCGCCGAACAGGGTGCCTTCGGAGGCATCGCTCGCCACGGCTGCCGGCCACTCGAAGCCCACTCGATTGTCCATGGCGTCGATGTGCAACCCGAGATCGACGAGATCGATGCTCGCGTCGCGGAAAGTGAAGTCCAGACGCATGTCGGCCGGCCGGAGAGACTGCCCTCGCAACGGCAGTACAAGCTCGGCGACCACGGTCGCGCGGCCATCGCCCACCCAGGCTTCGGAGAGGAACGGCATGGCCTCGTGCACCGGGGTCTGCCAGGCGAAGTCAATCAGCCGATCGACCGTGGCCTCTGCCCGGAGATCCACCTCCACGCGTTCGCCGGTTGTCGGGACGCGCACCCTCACGTCGGAGACGCCGGTGTCGAAGACGCGTGCCGCGCCGCGCATGCGCGTCTCGCTTCCGGTGACGGCAAAGGACCCGTCCACGCTGCTCGCCCGCGGCCAGTCGGGGTGGTAGTCGACAACCCCAGCCTCGACGTCGGCGGTCATTTCAAAGCGACGCGCAACCTGGCCGGCCACTGTTCGGGTGTCGCCGTGAAACAGAAACCGACTGCCAACGAGTTGGCCGTCGACGATCCCTTCCACAATCCACCGGCGCAGTTGCGGTTCTAGCCGCAACGGCAGGTAGTCCTTGGCCGAACCCATGGCGATCCGATCAACGGTGCCGTCGGCCGTGACCTTGACGTCGTGCAGGCCAATGGAACGGGCCATGGCAACGGCGACGCTGCCTCGGGAACCCTCGCTCTCGAGTTGCCATTCGCCACGCATCCCGTAGTGGTCCGAGCCGAACACCACGGTGAGCGAACCGTTGGTGCGGTCGCGAATGCCGGTGGCGGAGACAAAGTCGGGGAACGACAGCTGGTGGTTCGCCGCACTCAGGTCGGCCCGCAGAGCGCGGGGATGGCCGGCCACCCGGAAGGACACGTTGTCCACCTCGGGCATACCGTTGTAGGCGAATACCGCCGCGTCCGTCCCGTTCGCGACGAATGCCACGCCATTGGGGTCGACCCGCAGGCCAATGTGCTCCATGAGCCCTGCCGGCGCGAGATTGACGAGCCAGCGTCCCACTAGGTGGTCGTCGCCCACCGCGGCAACCAGCGTGGACGCCAGGTCCGCAATCGCCACCGGTTGGAGCCAGAACTCCGCGAACGGTTCATCGCCCCAGATCTCGGGAACTCGAAGTCCGCCGCCTAGTTCGATGTCGCGACCGTCGGCCGCGACCGCCAGCCGTTCGAACCTGCCGCGATAGGCACCGCGCTCGTTCCACGCGCCGATCAGGGCGCTCACGTCCACGGTGCGTCCCGCCGTCGCCAGTCCGGTGATGTCCGCTTCAAGGCGCGCTTCGGCGGTGCCGTCCGCATCGCGTTGCCAGTCCCCGTCAAGGGTGGCCTCGAACGTCGGGATGCCGAGGATCTCCGCCAGCTCCGCGCCCAAGGTGAAGGACTGGGCAGCAAGGCGGACGGCCCCGGGCCCACCGGTGGCGACGTCGCCTTCCACGGTGAGCGCACACATGGTGCACGTCGGTTCGGATTGCGCACGAATCGAGAACTGGTGCCGACCGTCGCTGTTGAGCAACACCGACTCCACATGCAGGGGGGCCGACCTTCCCGCGTTCTCCGCGACCAGCCGGCCGCGAATCCAGACCTCGTCGCTGTACATCAGGAAGTCGCCGGCGGGAAAGCCCGAGCCACCGGTCCTGTCCTTGAGCCGCCATCCAGAGTCTGTCTTCTCGACGACGAGGCGCGCATCCGCGACAGTCATCCGCCGCGCCACGACCCGGTTTCTGGCGAGGCTCTCAATGAGATCCAGGCGAAAGTCGAAGCCGGTGAACTCGCCGGACGGAAAACGCACACTCTCAGCGAAGAATCCCGGATTGACCCCGCGCCAACGACCTTCGAGACCTTGCACGACGATACCCTGGTCGGCCAGCAGATCGTTGATCACGCCCTCGAGCCGCGGCAACTGCGAGAAGACCGCGCGCCCGGTCCACTCCAAGGTCGCAAAGGTCGCGATCACCACGGTCGCGAGTACGAAGATCGCTCGCAGGAATCGCACGGCGTTCTACCGCGTCACCACGTCGAACTGATCGGCGCAGTACCCTGGCTCAACTTGAAGGCGGATAGGCCGTCCCACGGTACGCGCGACCGCCGACAGATGGACCGCGTCCTCGCCGAGGAGACGATCAACGACCTCCTGGCCCGCGCATACGAGGTACTCCGACACGCTCGAATCCGCGCCGTTGCGGTCATGACGTTCCACGGCGCGAAAGATGTCGTAGCAGGCGCTTTGGGGCGACCGCGCACGACCGTGTCCGGCGCAGCGGCCGCATGGTTCGCACATCTGGTGTAGCAAACTCTCCCGCGTGCGTCGCCGGCTGATCTCCACCAGGCCCAGTTCCGAGAACCCCGAAGCCTGGAACCGCGCCGGGTCTCCCCGGGCGGCATCGACCAGGGCGTCCACGACACCGTCGCGGTGGTCCCCGCAGGCCATGTCGATGAAGTCCACGACGACGATGCCCCCGATGTTCCGCAGCCGCAGTTCCCCGGGTATCGCCCGAGCGGCTTCCAGGTTGATGCGATAGGCGGTGTCTTCGAGATTCGCCGAATCCACGTAGGCACCGCTGTTGACGTCGATGGTGGTCATCGCCTCCGTCTGCTCGATCACCAGGTGCCCCCCCGACGGCAGCGAAACGCGCGGTTCCAAGGCGCGCTCAATGGCCGCTTCGAGGTCGTGCAGATCGAACAACGGCGTGCGGCCATCGTAGTGCACGATGCGGTCGGCGTATTCCGGCAGGTAGCGCCCGACGTAGTCGATGAGGCGCTCGAACGTGGCCGCGTCGTTGACCTTCACCACCTCGACCGACGGACCGGCCATGTCGCGGACGATGCGCATCGGTGCCGGCAGTTCCTCGAACACCAAGCCCCGGTACTCGCGGCTGCTCCGACGCTCGACAATCCGCCGCCAGAGACCGTCGAGGGCCACGAGGTCGGCTCGAAGCTGATCCTTGGTCGCCATCCGTCCAGCGGTACGAACGATGCAACCGTAGGACTGCCCCAACTCGTCGCGGACGCTCTCCGCCAGCACTTTCAAGCGTTCGCGTTCGACTTCTTCGACGATCCGCGACGACACGCCGACATGGCTGTCCAGCGGCAGGAGCACGACATGGCGCGCAGCAACCGCGAGATTGGTGGTGAGCCGGGCACCCTTGCCGTTGAGCGGATCCTTCACCACCTGAACCAACAGACGCTGGCCCGCGTCGACAAGCTCGCGGATGTCGCGGGGCTCGCCGTCGGTGCGGAACCCGTGAACATCGCGGACGTGGAGAAAGCCAGGGCGGTCGAACCCGATGTCGACGAACGCGGCCTGCACCCCGGGCACCACGCGGGCAACCCGGCCGTTGTAGAGGTTGCCTGTGAGGCTGTAGTTGCCGCCTCGTTCCAAGTGCAGCTCGCGAAGCTCGCCGTCGGCAAGGATCGCGACGCGCGTCTCGAAGACGCTTACGTCGATGAGGATCTCTTCCAACATCGCGCATTCAGCCCCTAATTCTCATGGATTTCGCTTGAGCGGGCTCGTCCCGAACGCAATATATACCCGATGCCCGCCCTCGTAACCCTAGCAGCCTGTCCGACTTCGGCGCGCGAGCGGCGAAGTCGGACAGGGTGCTAGGCAGGTGGGGGCTGGGGCCGGACGCCGAGCCCGCGAGGCGTCTTGGCG
>VXPO01000073.1 GCA_009839505.1 Gammaproteobacteria bacterium | reverse complement strand
GGCGCGTCGTCAGCGGACCGGGTACCGGACGGTGAGCGCCACAAATCCCAAAGAGATGGCGGGATAGACGACCGCGGTGGCCAAGGCGGGCCCGAACAGGGCGGGTGTCAGCCAATCGACGCCGTGGATGAAGGTCAACACCGAGCGATGAATCAACTGCACCGCTTCAGCGAGCACGAGGACAGCCAGCGTACGCTGCAGAAGCGAGAACATCACGAGGCGGCCGTTGAAACGCTTCGCCAAATAGGTCGCAAGGGCCAAGCAAAAGCCGCTGAGGCCCAGTGGGGTCCCGATGATCGCGTCGACAAACAACCCCGCAATCCATGCGGAGACGATGCCGACTCGGTCCGGCGTTGCCACCGCCCAGAAGAAGAACACGGCCAGCACCCAGTCGGGGCGGCACCAGCCCAACCAGTCAGGGGCATCGAAGGGCAGTCGGGCGGCCGCCAGGGCCATGGCGACCAGCACCGTGAGAAAGATCAGCCAACCGCCGTGCAGGGGATTCAGGTCTGCTCCTCCGGCGCACCCGAGGTCGGGGCCGCGAGCGGCGCTTCCTCGGGACTCGTCGTTTCCACCTCGGTTGGGAAAACCACCAACAGGTGTCGAGTTCGGTCGAGCAGCGCGCTGGGATCGACCTCCGCCTGCGCGAAACGTTGCATCTGGTCGGTGACCACCGAGGCGACCACACCCACCGGGTAGCCGAAGGGAAAGCGTCGCCCGAGTCCGGACGTCACCAGCTGGTCGCCTTCGCGGATGCCGGACGTGACCGGAAGATCCTTCAGCACGAGCTTGTCCGGCGATCCCGTCCCGGTCGCGATGGTGCGCAGGTTGTTGCGCAACACCTCTACCGGCAGGGAGTGTCTTGCGTCGATGATCAGGAGCACGCGGCTCGTCACCGCCGAGGTCTCGACGATCTGTCCAACGACGCCGGTGGAGTCGACCACCGCCTGGCCCACGGCGACGCCGTTGGCGCTGCCCTTGTCGATGATGACTTCGTGCTTCGACGGGTCCGGCACGATCTCGATCAGCTCGGCGATAAGCACGTCGCTGCGCAACCGGGTCCGGGAGTCGAACAGGCGCCGCAACCGATCGTTTTCTTCGAGCACCGCCTCGTAGCGCGTCGCCAATCCCTGCAGGCGGAGCGATTCGCGCTCAAGGTCGGCGTTGCGTCGCCTGAGGTCTGCGTGGGAAGAGAAGAACCCGCCGAGGTACGCACCGGCACGGTACGGCGACTCGGTCACGTACTGGATGGGGCTCACGACCGTTGCCAGCACCGAGCGCACCGGCACCATCAATCTCAACTCAGCCTGTTCGAACGCCAGCAGCACGAAGGAGGCGAGTGCCATGGCAAGCAGGTGGCGGACGTTTGGGGTTGCCGATTGAGCCAATGTCGAGGTGCCCGTTGCTCTGTCGGCCTCGGCTATCGCCGACCTATTCGCTCCACAGGAGATCCACGTAGCCCGCGAAGTCCTCCACCGCCATGCCTCCGCCCCGGGCGACGCAGGTGAGCGGATCCTGGGCAACGACCACCGGCAACCCGGTTTCCTCCGCGAGCAGGACATCGAGATCCTTGAGCAATGCCCCACCCCCGGTGAGCACGATGCCGGTGTCCGCGATGTCTGCCGCCAACTCCGGCGGGGTCTGCTCCAGCGCGTTCTTGACTTCCTGGACGATCATCGCCAGTGGCTCCTGGAGCGCTTCGAGGATGTCGTTGCTGTTCAGCGTGACGCTGCGGGGTACGCCGAGAGAGAGGTTGCGCCCGCGGATGCTGATCTCCTTCGCCTCCTGCTGCGGATACGCGGCGCCGATCTCGTACTTGATCTTCTCGGCCATGGTCTCGCCGATCAGCGTCGACTGGACCCGGCGCACGTAGTTGATGATGTTCTCGTCGAAGCGGTCGCCGCCCACCCGGACGGTGTCGGAATAGACGATGCCGCTCAACGACACGACCGCGATCTCGGTGGTGCCCCCACCGATGTCCACGACCATCGTCCCCACCGCCTCGTGCACCGGCAAGCCAGCGCCGATCGCAGCCGCCATGGGTTCCTCGATCAGGCGCACGTCGCGCGACCCGGCCGACAGTGCCGAATCGCGGATGGCTTTCCGTTCGAGCAGGGTCGAACGGCATGGGACGCTCACGATCACCCGCGGGCTCGGTCGAATGATCGCCCCTTCGTGCACCTTCGAGATGAACCGCTTGAGCATCTCCTTGGTGTAGGTGTCGTCGGCGATGACGCCGTCCTTGAGTGGCCGGATGGCCTTGATGTTGAGCGGTGTCCGACCGAGCATGCGCTTGGCGTCGGTGCCCACGGCGATGATCTTGCGGTCGCTGCCATCGTCGCGAATTGCGACCACCGACGGCTCGTCGAGGATGATCCCTTGGTCCCTGGCGTACACCAGTGTGTTGGCCGTGCCCAAATCGATGGACAAGTCACGGGAGAACAACCCGCGGAATGCTCTGAACATGGGTGCTGTGGGAACCCCGCCTAGTCGGACCACTGTACCACGCTGTGCGCCGCGACCGGAGGACAACCAGCGTACGAAAACAGGAGGAAAATCGGAACGCAGCGTCTGTCGCGGCGTCTGAAGTGGCGTAATATCCGCGCGCCCGAGACCGACCGGAGTTTCAATGACCCAAGGCGATTCGACCCGCACGAGCAGCGGCACCGGCGCCGCCTCGGAAATGATCGACAAACTCATGCGCTTGGCCGCGTTGAAGCTGGAAGCCGACGAGCGGCGAATGCTGAAGGACAACCTGGACAGGATCGTGGCGCTCATCGACGCCATGCAATCGGCCGACACCGACGGGGTCGAACCCTTGGATCATCCGCTGGACGGCGTGCAGCCGCTACGTCCGGACAGGGTCACCGAAGACGTCGACCGGGACCGGTTCCAAGGTCTGGCACCTGCCGCGCGCGACGGGCTCTATCTCGTCCCACGGGTCGTCGATGCGGCCGCTACGGGCGCCTCCGCGAATCCTCCTATCGCCGCAGCGCGCACCGGGAAGCGTGCTTGACGACGAGTAGCATCGAGGACTCGTTGCATGGAAGACTTCCCGACCGTCGACGCAATCCGCCGCACGCTGGCTGACAAGGCCGCGAGCGCCGTCGAGATCACCAAGGCGCACCTCTCGCGCATCGCCGCGAGCGACCTCAACAGCTTCGTCACCGTATGCGAGGACGACGCCCTCGTTGCCGCACGGCACGCGGACTCGCAGATCGCGCGTCATGGCCAGTCACAGCTTGTCGGTGTGCCCATCGCCCACAAGGACGTGTTCTGCACGACGGGCGTCAAGACCACCTGCGCGTCGAGAATGCTCGAGGACTTCGTCGCACCCTACGACGCAACCGTGGTGACCCGGCTCGCCGACGCCGGCGCGGTGGTGGTCGGCAAGACCAACATGGACGAGTTCGCCATGGGCTCCTCCAGCGAGAACAGCCATTTCGGACCGGTATCCAATCCTTGGGACACCGCGTGCGTACCCGGCGGATCCTCCGGGGGTTCCGCCGCGGCCGTCGCCGCCGGCCTCGTCCCCGCCGCAACCGGCACGGACACGGGCGGCTCCATCCGCCAACCCGCGGCCTTCTGTGGCATCAGCGGACTCAAACCCACCTATGGCCGCGTGTCCCGACACGGCATGGTCGCGTTCGCGTCGAGCCTGGACCAGGGCGGGCCCATGGCACGCACCGCCACCGACCTCCGCCTCCTGCTCCGCCACATGGAGGGCCACGATCCACTGGACTCCACGTCCGCCGACATCGGACCGACCGGCAGCAAACCACTGGATAGCCTCGCCATCGGCATTCCCCGGGAATACTGGCGTGGATTGGACGACCGGATCGCAGCCGTCATCGACGGGGCGGGCGCCGCCCTCGAAGGACTTGGCCATCGACGCATCGACGTCTCCCTACCCCACACGGCGTACGCCACGCCTGCCTACTACGTCATCGCTAGTGCGGAGGCCTCGACCAACCTGGCGCGATACGACGGCGTTCGCTACGGACACCGGGCCAGCGCCCCCGCCGACCTCGACGACCTGTATTTTCGATCGCGCAGCGAGGGTTTCGGCGCCGAGGTCAAGCGACGCATCCTGGTCGGCACCTATGCGTTGTCCGTGGGCTACTACGACGCCTACTACCGCAAGGCGCAACGACTTCGCCGTCTGATTCGGCAGGACTTCCTCGACGTCTTCGGCGATGCGGACCTGATCCTGACGCCGGCGACGCCGACGACCGCGTTCCGCAAGGGAGCGCACAGGGCCGATGACGAGTCCGGCGATCCCACCGCCATGTACCAACAGGACGTGTACACGGTCCCGGCAAGTCTCGCCGGCGTGCCGGCGGTGAGCATTCCCTGCGGTTTCATCGACGGCTTGCCCGTGGGAATGCAGCTCGTCGCACCGCATTTCGCCGAGGACCGACTGCTCGCCGTCGCTGAAGCGTTCCAGCGCGAGACGGACTGGCACTTGCGGACCCCGGGGGGAACGTGAGCGCACCGTCCTGGGAAAGCGTCATCGGGCTCGAGGTCCACGTCCAGCTGAAGACGTCCTCGAAGATCTTCTCCGGGGCGGCCACCGCGTACGGCGCCCCGCCGAACGCCCAGGCATGCGCCGTGGATCTTGCCCTGCCCGGCGTGCTGCCGGTGCTCAACGCGGAGGCGGTACGCATGGCCATCGTGTTTGGCCTCGCCGTCGATGGCCGTATCGCGGAACGCTGCCGGTTCGACCGCAAGAGCTATTTCTATCCCGATCTGCCCAAGGGCTACCAGATCAGTCAGCTCGACGAGCCCATCGTCAGCGGCGGGCACCTAGACATTGAAACGGAGGACGGCGCGACGAAGCGCATCGCCCTGACCCGGGCCCACCTCGAGGAGGATGCGGGGAAATCGCTGCACGAGGACTACGCGGGGCACACCGGAATCGACCTCAACCGGGCCGGGACGCCGCTGCTCGAGGTGGTCAGCGAGCCCGAACTCGCAACCCCCGAGGAGGCCGGCCGCTACTTCCGCACGTTGCACACCCTAGTGCGAACGCTCGGAATCTGCGACGGCAACCTCAACGAGGGTTCCATGCGCTGCGACGCCAACATCTCGGTTCGCCCCCGAGGGCAGACGGCACTCGGGCAACGCACCGAAATCAAGAACCTCAATTCATTCCGCTTTCTCGCAAGCGCGCTCAACTTCGAGATCCGTCGACAGATCGACCTCCTTGAATCCGGTCGGGAGGTCGTGCGCGAAACATTGCTGTACGACCCCGAGCGGCATGAAACGCGGCCGATGCGTGGCAAGGAGCTATCCGACGACTACCGCTATTTCCCCGATCCCGATCTGCTCCCCGTGGTGGTCACGAGGGCCATGCTGGATACCGCGCGGGAGTCGCTGCCGGAACTGCCCACCGCCAAGCGCCAGCGGTACGTGGCGAGCCTCGGGCTCACCGACTACGTCGCCGCGTGGCTCGCTGACGAACCGGAAGCGGCGGCCTACTTCGACGCCGCAACCGCGGCCTGTGGCGAACCCCAAAAAACCGCCAACTGGGTCATGGGCGACGTCGCCGCGGCCGCGCACCGCGAGGAGACCGCGTGGTCCGACATTCCGGTTCCGGCACAGCAGCTCGGCCAGCTCATCTCACGGATCGAAGACGGCTCGATCTCCGGCAAGATTGCGAAGTCCCTGTTTCGGTCGCTTTGGGACGAGGGTGGCGCCGGTCGCCCCGTGGACGTGGACGCGATGATCGGCAGCCAAGGACTCAAGCAGGTGAGCGACGCCGGGGAGCTGGCGACGATCATCAACGATGTGCTCGCGAACCACCCCGACCAAGTCGAGCAGATCCGCGCCGGCAAGACCCGCGTCCTCGGCTTCCTCGTCGGCCAAGTGATGAAGGCCAGCGGCGGCAAGGCCAATCCCCGCCGAGTCAACGAGCTTCTTCGGGAAGCCATCGACTAGCGTAGGGTGGATGTCCCTTTGGGGGGAATCAGGATATAGCTCCATCGACTTAGCGCAGGGTTATATCG
>VXPO01000128.1 GCA_009839505.1 Gammaproteobacteria bacterium | reverse complement strand
CCCCCCCCCCCCCCCCCCCCCCCCCCCCCCCCCCCCCCCCCCCCCCCCCCCGCAGCCCACCACAATCGCACAGCCAACCACCCATGCGATCAGGAACAGACCCCGAGCACCCCGACGTCGGGGCTGCCAAAGGTTCCGATGGACAAACACTTCAGGCACGGATTGCCCGCTCACAGAACATGGCGTCGCCGTAGCTGAAGAAGCGGTACCGGTGGCGAACGGCCTCGCGATAGGCCCGGCGCACCGGTTCCACCCCCGCGAACGCGGAGACCAGCATCAACAGCGTGGACTCGGGTAGATGGAAGTTGGTCACGAGGGCATCCACCGCGCGGAAGCCGTACCCCGGGGTGATGAAGAGCCGCGTCTCGCCGCGGTCGCAGCCGGTCGCCGCTGCGGATTCCAACGCCCGCACAACGGTCGTCCCGACGGCGACCACCCGGCCCCGGCAGGCATCGATCGCCTGTCGGCTGGTCGGCGGAACGGCGTAGCGCTCCTCGTGCATCCGGTGCTGACTCAGATCCTCCTGTCGCACGGGCTGGAACGTGCCCGCGCCAACGTGCAGGGTGAGCGGCACGACTCCCACACCATTTGCGCGCAGTCGTGCCAGCAGATCCTCGTCGAAATGCAGACCGGCGGTGGGCGCCGCCACGGCACCCGGCTCGCGTGCGTAGACCGTCTGGTAGCGCTCCTCGTCTTCGGTCTGGGCATCGCGGTCGATGTAGGGCGGCAGTGGAACGCGGCCGTGGGCATCGAGGAACTCGTCGACCGGCCCGTTGAAGTCCAACAGGTAGAACTCGCCGACACGCTCGACAACGTCGATTCGGTGCTCGCCGAGCTCAAGAAAGCGCCCGGGCTTCAACGCCTTGCTGACCCGGACCTGGCAAATCGCACGGCTATCCGAGTCGACGCGCTCGACCAGGATCTCGGCTTGGCCACCGGAGTCCTTTCGCGCCACGAGCCGGGCCTTGATCACGCGGCTGTCGTTGACCACGAGAACATCGTCGGCAGTGAGCATGTCCACCAGTGCTTCAAACCGGCAATGGTCAATCGAGTCGCCCCGCAGAACCAGGAGCCTACTCGCCGACCGCCGTGCAATCGGGTGTTGGGCGATCAGGGAGGGCGGCAAGTCGAAGCGAAAGTCCGATCGTCGGTTAGTCACCCTGGCGACCCCGACCCATCGCCAACGGAACCACGCGGTCGTTGCCGACGACACGTTCATCCATGGCCGGATCCCCGCGGTAGGTCACCTTGCCAAGGCTACTCACCTCGACCTCCAGTTGCTCATCCGCCCACACGAACGCCTGTCCGACCCCGCTCACCTCGACATTGGCTCTGAGACCACGCAACTCGATCCCCCGATACAGGCCCGAACCGCCGATATTCAGATTGATCGACTCCGCAAAGCCCGCCACGGTGACCCGCGCCGAGCCACTGATGTCGCAGACGAAGTCCTCGGCCACGAGGCCGCTGACGGTCACCGCTCCGGCACCGCTCACCTCCACCTCCAAGTCACCGCCCGCAACGTCCGTGGCGTCAATCGCACCCGATCCCGTTACCGCGAACGACAGGGTCTGGTGGGCACGGATGCCTCGGATCACCGCTCGACCACTACCCGAGACTTTGACCGACCTGAGATTCGGCAGCGTCACCCGGTACTCGATGGGCACGGTTGGCCGAATACCATCGACCCAGTCGACCTCGCGACCGAGAACCAAGGTCTCGCCCCGTGTCTCGGCCTGAACGGACGGCAGCACGTCGTCCTCGACCGAGACAACAACCCGGTGATCCCCGGTTGAAATCACGACGATGCCGTCGCCGTTCAGCACGACCTCGCTGAAAGGTTCGACCGGAAACGCCTCGAGCACGACGTTGCCCGAGCCGTCTCCCGAGTAGCAGCCGGCGACGGCGAGCGCGAACAATGTCGACGGGAGCGCCCCGAAACGCATGGTCACTGGTTCCTGAGCTGGACGAAACCGGCAGTGTTAGGCGAACCGACCGTCGTTGCAAGCTTGACTCGGATGCCGTTTGCCGGACAATCCACGTCCCGCCCGCCTGGGTGGCGAAACCGGTAGACGCGCCAGACTCAAAATCTGGTATGGGAAACCATGTGAGAGTTCGAGTCTCTCCCCAGGCACCAGGACGTTGCGGCACGTTCCAAACGTGACATACGCTTCGGCGCTTGTGATCGTTCGTCGCGACCTGGGTGCCAACACCTACGGATCGATCAATAGATCCCGCCCGCAGCAGGAGCGAACGGCCTGGTAACCGCCGCTTTCATCCGAACCGCGTCTGGTTCTCGATTGTGCCGCAGCCCTAGGCCTACGACGGGGTAGACGCAGAGACCCAGTCCCACCTCCGCACCGGTCCCGCGCTCTAAAACCGTCTGGGACTGACGATCTGAGTGTCCAAGACCGTCGCGTGGTTGGCAAAGCCGGAGATGTCGTGTTGATAGACTTTGCCTCCCTCCACTCGAAGTCGACGAACCCTTCACACCGGCCTAGGTTGGGTAATGAGCCAGACGTTTTGGGGCGCGTCCACGAGCCAATAGGGAGGGTCTCGTCTGGCGCACCTTGCGCATCCCGCAGACGCCCCTTGACGATCGACGAGACGAGACTGGAACAACGAGGCGTGGTCGACTCGCCAGCAGCGTGACCCGAAAACCCGATCACGCGTAGACTGCCCTCGCAGAGTGATCGTCCTCCTGCGAGAGGCAACTTGGCTTCCGCCCACTGATTCTCGACCGGTGACCTGAACAGATGAGAGCTCCGAGCCGCAGTCCGATGCCCGATTTGGATTTCCTCCTCAAGGAAACCAACTTGCTATTGGCGTCGAACGGTCTACCGACGTGTCACTCCCTAGCGCCGGTAGCCGACGGCGATACGGCCAACCCGAACGCGATTGCCTATTCCAGCGAACGCAGATACGTCGTCAAGGTGACCCAAAGACACCCCCACACTCTCAATCACCAGCTGCACGTCGCGAACGCGCTTCGTGATATTGCGGACCTCCCCATTCCGCAGCACTATTGCTGCGCGACCAAGGGCAGTCGCTTGCCCCTGATGATCATGGAATGGCTTCCGGGAGCGCAACTCCGAACCGTTCTCGCCTCCGCTGAACATGACGAGCTGCGGAAACTCTGCGCCAGCCTAGCCAGTTGTCTGGCGACATTTCACCATCCGGACCATCTCACCCTCGTTCCCAAGGCTGAAGGCCAGCATTCCGGATGGCTCTATACTCAAACATTGGAGGCACTCCAGAACGTCGCCGGAAAACCGTCTCACAGGACCGGTGCACTCGACGGTATCGCAGTGCGACGTTTCCTTGACGCACGCCTTCCCGCATTGAACGCGCCAGCAATACCGTCCCTCCAAAAGGCCGACCAGGATCTGCGGGATTTTCTCGCCGACCCCACCGGTTTCGAGATAACGGGCATGCTCGACTGGGAACAGGTCACCGGGGGGGATGGAGTCTTTGCGATCGCGTTGTTCTTCTTTCGGCTTTGGCTAAACGCAAAACTCGCTGGGTGGGAGACCTTTACCGCCACCTACAACCGGCTGGCGACCGTGGAAGCCGAACAGTGCCCGCAGGTGGAGTTCTATCTGATGTGCCGAGCCGTATTGGCTTACCGGTCCGACGATCGCGCCAAAGAGCTTGTCGATCTACTGCTTCAAGGGCACAGGTTGCCGTTCGAGAGTGAGAGGGCTCGGCGGTAGTCCAAGGTACGACAAAAATCGACACATACCGCCGCCAAGACCCGATCACCCGTCAAGGAACGCCGCAGTGGCTCCGCGACCGCGCCACGGCCTGCCGCATGCCGCGATAGAGGGCCACAGAAACCGTCGCTCGCTGCCGCCCCTCCGCGACGCGACTTGAGCCGCTTGCCCTACTCGCCGAGCAGTTCCTCCAGCCTCTATCGAGGCGATGTTTCCGCAGGTTCTTCGCCACGATCTTGCCGGAGCGCGAATCCACCGGGTAGTTCTTCGGCACGCCCACGACGTTGTAGGCCACGGCGCTTCGGCCTCGTATCCCATCCCCAGGTCCAGCCACGGGAGCTGCTCCTCGGTGGACGCGTTCCTCCCAGTCCTCCCGGTCGTTGCAATCGGCGGCATGGTCTCCTGCGAGCCACGGCCCCTCCGGAAGGGGCGGTATGGTGTCCTGCGAGCCACGGCCCCTCCGGAAGGAGGACGTCCCGCCCTTCAGAGTTTTCGCCCTTAGGCGAAACTCACGCGCCATCCTCGGCGCGACCGAGTCCGCAGGCGCGTCTGCAAGAGCGTGAAACCGCTCCTGCCGCCACGAAGCAGATGCCCATCACGCCATTGCTATCCCAGTTCCGCAGGCGTAGTCAGCCGACACCCATGACAAGCTCCCGCCACTCCGAATCCTCGAACCGCTCGACCTGCATTCGATCCAGATACTCAGACCAAGAGAACGGCACCAATTGCTTGTTGCCGACCGCATTCCAGATGCGGAGCAAGTCGATGCAGTGGCGGAGAGGAACTGCGGTTACGAGGGCCTCGCGCTCGGCGACCGAGAGCGGCCGAACGGCGGAATACTCCTTGAGGATCCGCTCCACGAGAACCGGCTCGAAACGGCTTTTCGTCTCCGACACGGCGACCTGGCCCCACTGCGTTATCAAGTGGGCGACGTCAAACACCAGGTGGTCTCGGTGTGCCGAGTCCAGTTCCAGCAGTGCCACGATTTGCCTAGCGTCGTCCACAAGCACGGTCCAAGGTCCGGGGCAGCCATGCGCGACTCCGACGGGCAATCGCGCACCGTCGCAAAACACTTGGAACCGCCTCGCCGCCGAGTCGATTGCATCGAGGGCGGCCATGGCTCGCCCATCGGCCTTGGCCATATCCAGTTCGGTCTTCCACGAAGCCAGATTGGAGAGCCAAGGCGGCTCTCGATAGTCCAGCTCCTCGAGCCCCATGGCGCTGACTTGCATCTTCGCCACGAGGCGCGCCACGGCCGCCGCCGTCTCAACGTAGGTGTCGGAGACCTTGGTGGGCACGTAGTTGGGGCCCTCCTCGCCTTCGATCCGTTCGAGCACGACAGCTGGCTGGCCGCCTACCGTCAGGCGTTCGTCTGCGGCGGGAACGAGCGCCCTCTGCACTGGCAGACCACAGGAGACGAGTCGACGACGCAACGCGAGTTCCGCCTCGGCGCCCGCCGGCGACGCCCCACACCAGACATTGAGCGCCGCCGGCGCACCGTCGAGCACGATGTCGTAGCTGAAGTTGTAGCGCGACTGCCGCGCTTGTTCGCAGGCAGTCACTTGGGATGACGAACCGACGCGCCGCAGCGCCTCGGTGACCATCTCCGGACGCAACCCATCCAGCGAACCCATCTGCTCGTATTCGCTGTCTTCGAGGCCTAGAAAACGATCGCTTGCTTGGGACATGTTCGCTTCCTCCGCGATTCGGCGGAAGTGCGCGAGGGCAGTGGTGTACGACTCGCCGGTTGCACCGGCGCGGCCTCGAACGAGCCGCTTGAATCGCTTTCTGACTGTCATCGGTCTTCCCGCCGCGGGCTCGATCCCCCAGCGATCACCACCCGAAGTAGATGACCTTTGACCACGCTCCGAGGAATCGATCCCCCTTGACCCCATGCACCAGCCCCGCTGGGGAGGACTGACCAAGGCTAGGCGCGAAGCAGCGCCGGCGAAGATGCTCACCCGGCGGCTCGACGACTGTCAAGCACTTGTGCAGGCAGACGGACTGGCCATAACGGGCTGCATCCCCGCCGCCCTATGATCGCCCGTGGAAGAGCATCGCCTCCGTTGGGGCGCGCGAGCCGTTGAGACGCCTTGACGGCACCTAGTGGGTTCGACGCCTTTCTCGTCTGCAGTTCTTTCCGCCGCCTGCTCCACCAACCAGAGTCCATGCCGACGACGTGAGAGCTTCCCACATTCAATCCCTCGAACAGATCGCCAGTTATTCGGGGCTAGGCCCGCGTCGCCCTCCCCGCCCCCACCGAATTCTGTTGCATACCCTGCGCCCAAGCACAACCGGGATGGAGGCTGATGTGGGGTAGGGGTCACGGTTGAGG
>VXPO01000135.1 GCA_009839505.1 Gammaproteobacteria bacterium | reverse complement strand
GACCGGGGCATGATGAGCGACGAGGCGCAACTCGAACTCGGGTTGTACTAGTGTCTGCCGCCACCGCGCATTCGCTCGACGACATCCGGTCAACCTTCGCCTTCTTCGACGATTGGCAGGACAAGTACCGCTTCCTGATCGACATCGGCCGCGGGCTCGACGAACTCCCCACCTCGGACAAGCGGGAGGAGAACCTCGTCAGGGGATGCCAGAGCCAAGTCTGGCTGACTTCCCGGTTCGATGCCCGGCATGATCGCGTGCACCTCGCGATCGACAGCGATGCACACATCGTCCGGGGTCTGATCGCCATCGTCCTCGCGGCCTACGAGGGTCGCTCGCCGCGCGAGATACTCGACTTCGATGTTCAGGCGCTGTTTGCCGAACTCGACCTCATGAACCACCTGAGCCCGACCCGCGGCAACGGCCTGAACGCCATGGTCGGCAGGATACGCAGCATTGCTTCCGACTACGCCGAGAGCGCAGTCCAGTCAAGTTCCGGGTGATTCCCCCACCTAACGCTGCTATAGTGGGCGGCTTAGGGAGAAGGACCGGGCACCACCAGCCAAGTCGGCGCGTGACCCTCGGTTCGGTTACGCCGAACGCCGCGCCGAGAGGCTCGACACGGCGATTTTTGCTGTAAAAGCACTTGAGGAGGACGCTTTGAGCCGCGCCCAAAAGAAGCTGAGTCAGAACAATATCGAAATGCGAAAGACCATCGAACAAGACTTGAAGGACTTCCTGGCCTCCGGCAAGAAGGTCCAAATGATCCCCATGGGAGTCAGCGGCCAGGACAAGATGGGCCGCAGCAAGAACATCGTCATCTCGCGCAAACGCCGCACCGCGATCCGCGCAACCTAGCGCGCTCGCGTCGCGCCAGCGACCTTAAGTACCCCGATCACTGGTCAAGACCACGCCACCGCGCGAGGTCCGTGGCGTCGTCCACGTCCCATAGGGGTTCCAGCAACTCCACCGACAACCCCTTGGCCGCCGCCAGCGTCGCGGTCAACACCTGAGGGCTACTCCATGGAATGCCCTCGAAGATCCCTTTCTGGGGCGAATTCATGGCGACCAGGCAGTAGCCGCCGTCCTCGGTGGGACCCAGAACCAGATCCGAATGAGCCAAGGCGTCCAACGCCTGCTCCACGTAGTCCGCGGTCATGAGCGGGATGTCCGTGCCCACCAGTGCGCTCACGCCGTCCTCGAACGCGGCGGCCATTCGTTCGCCCAGATCCCCGTACGGCTGCTCCACCATGCGGAACCCCCGCCACGACGCCAAGGCTGAGCGCTCGCCGTCGATCCAGATCTCCGGAGCGAATCGACCGGTGCCCGGTGCGAGTCGATGCAGGGTGAGGGCGAGCAGCTCACGGTAGGCTGCCAATGCAGCTTCCTCGCCCACCGAACCAGCGAGACGCGTCTTCACCCGACCCGATACGGGAGCGCGTGCGAAGATCGCGAGCCGCGGCGCATCAGCTGTCATACGAACGCGCCAACTCCTCCGGACTCGCGCCGGCGAAGTAGCGCAATCGCAGCGTCCACATGAGCACCATGGTGCGCAGGACGCCTCGGCGCTCCCATCGTCGGCAGGAGGTGGTGATCGCCGCACTCAGCCGCTGTGGTTTCGCGATCCGGCGCAGCCGTTTGCTGAGCTCCACATCCTCCATCAGCGGCTGGTCGGGTACGCCACCCACAGCATCCAAAAGCCGACGATGCACGAAAATGCCCTGATCCCCCGTGGCGATCCCGGTCGCGAACGAGCGCCACTTCATGGCTTGCTCGATCACCCGATAGGGCCACGCACGATTGTCGAGTCGAACGGCGAAAAAGCCCCATCCAGGCGCGTCAAGGTGTCCTGCCAAGGTGCGAATCGCCGAGGCCTCCAATTGCGTGTCGGCGTGCAGGAACCAAACCCAGTCGCGTTCGCTCGCGGCAACACCGGCCCGGAGCTGGCCGCCACGACTTGACGGTGCCGCAAGGAGCCTGTGTGCAGCCGATGCAACGGCGGGGGTCTCGTCTCCGCTGCCTCCGTCCACAACGACGATCTCGAGGTGTGGGTCCGCGCGCAGTGCGGCGAGTAGGCGGCGCAGCCGCTCGGCGTCGTCGAGAACCGGAATGATGGCTGACAAACGCGCCGTGGCACTCATGTCCGACTCGCCTGACAGGCCGCACGATGCACCCGCAGACTGTTCGCCACGACCAGCTCAAGATCCTCCGCCAGCACGTAGCCGGCTTCGACAAGATCCTCCGCGACCTCCCGTGCCCGTTTCTCGAATAGCTCCACCGGCGGCGGCTCGTCGGGGAACACCGTGAACCCGACGAAGATTGCCGGCAGTTCCGGGGCGCCATGGTCAGGGTGCCGGGGATTCCAGCCGCTGTGACATCCCAGTGCCAAAGCGACATCGGGCAGGCGAATGCCCGCCATCTCGTTGAGCGTCGCGTCGACGTCGGATACCAACCGCGCGTAGGGAGCACCCTCGCGAGCCGGGAACGCGCACACGCCCTCGCCGACCTCCGGGCCGAGGTCAAGCACGCATAGACCGCCGAGCCGGCGAGGATCGAGTCTGGCCAGGTCCGGCCGGGCAAGGGCGAATCGATCCAGTACCGTTCGTCGGCTGACGAGCGTGCCTCCGCCCAGCGTCGGGACCGCCGAGGGGGGTGGCACCGACTCTTCCTCGACCCACCCAACGAGATTGGCGAACGCCGCGCGCACCAGCGGGGTGTGGTTGACCGCATTGAACGAATGGCGGGCCTTCTCACCGGTCAGCGCGAAGGTGTTGGTCGGCGGCAGGATGCCGTTGACATGATGCGTACCGGCGAACAGGAAGTTGCGCTCCTTGGGATGGAGTTGCAGGTCACGCTCGCCATCGGGCGCAACGTGCGTGAGCGCGGCGTCGCCCCGCCAGTACTCCCAAGAGGTGTTCGTGATGACCACCTTGGGCATGTGGTCGAGACGCGCGTACAAGCCATCCTCGGCCCCGGTGAGCGAGTCGCGCGACGTGGGACCCGCGAACGGGAACCGCTGTCCGGCAGCTGGCACACCGGCACTCGACGGTTGCGCGAAGCGGTGGTTGAAGTCTCCGCATTGGCCGCCGGCGATGTGAACGTGAACGCCATCGAACACCGGGCCGCCCGAGGAGTCCGTATTCAGTCCGAGGCGCAGCAAGTGGCGCAACACGCGACCGGTTTGGGATGCACCGAAGGCGTAGGTATGGCGGAACGCGCCGACGTCCGGTCCTGCGCCGGCCCGCAAACTGGCAGCCGCATCCCGCAACGCCAACAGCCCGCAGCCGGTGACCCGGGCACCGCTGGCACGGTACACGAGCGTATAGATCCTTCCCTTTTCGAAGCCGCCATCCAAATGCACATGGCGGTCGCTAGGCTCCACGCGGCCATCGCGTTCACGCGCGAACCGCCACGACCCGCGCCGGATCTCCACCGGGGGCATGTTGTCGTCGTCGCGAACCAACAGCTTCGCCTCCGGATCGTCCGGATCGACCGCCGGGTAGGTGACCTCGCCGAGTTGGCCGAAGGAGACGAAAGGCCGATCACTGCCGGGTTGGATCCTGCAGACCACGTCACCTTCGACCGCCTCGCCGTTCTCGAGCACCTCCGGCGCGTCGAGTCCAAGGCCCGCCACGACATCCCACTGCCAGCCGATGCATGCGACGGCGATGCCCCGGCGAAACAGGAAGCCGTCACCCGGTGCGCAGGGATCATTGAGAAGATCAGCCGGAGACGCCCGGTTCAGCGCCGAGAAGGTCAATCGACGACCTCGATTGGGAACATCGATCAGCAGTTTGGTGGCTAAGCCGTCCCGCGGCGCGACGAGGGTGTAGTCTCCGCTGAAACAAACGAGCCCGCGGTTGTCGCGCGGGGCGAGGGTCAGATCCACAATGCCGTGGTTGCGGGTATCGGCAGGATCGACCGCGTAATGGACGCGGCCCTCGATGATCTCGAACGGTCCCCAAGAACCGAAGGCCTGGCCGTGGGCGTATTCGCGACGCATCGCCACGTCCCACTGCACCATGGCGGGCGGTTCGTGCGTCTGTCGGCCCATGCCGGGAACCGTAGCAGGCCGGGCCGTCGGACGCGACCGCGTGAAATCACGCCGGCTATCGACGTCACGGGCTTGATGTCATATAGCCTAGTCCCTTGATCAAGGCAGCCAGCAGGGCCGCGCCGAACGCGACGGCCACGAACGCGTTGCCGAGTCTCGATGATCGCGTCAACGACCACACGACAAGGCCGAGAAAGCACCCGAGGGCCACGTACCGCAGGCGCGCGAGCCAAGCGAAACCTGTGATCGCCTCAATCCGCGCTTCGAGCCCCGCCGGCTCGGCGACCTCGAACACCGACAGCACCGCCGGCGGGTCGGCCACCAGAAGTCCAACACCCAGCCAGACGTAAACCGCCACCGCCCAGAACGCTCTCCCCACGGCGGCCGCGACGGAACGCGGCGAGGGCCGCTCGCCGAGCCAAACGAGCATGGCCCCGCAGGCGATGCCGAACACTGCCGCGAAGCCCAAGGCCATCGCGGCAACCGTCGCAGCGGTTACGTAGGCGGTCAGCCTCGCGACGGCGAATACAAGCTCTTGGCCCGCAAACAGGCTCTCGACGCCGATGACCGTGTACGTGCCGAACCCGGCGAGCCAGAGCAAAACCGGCACCAGAGACACCCGGTTCACTTGGCGAACTCCGCAGTGACGAAGGCTTCGACCCCAGCCGCAGTGGTCAGGGCACACACGCCGAACCCCAGGACCAGCCCCAAGCGCAGCGACCTCAGGGAGACGCCTCCCACTGTAGACAGACCCAGGACCAGGCGGAAACCCTGGAATCCAACCGCACCGGCGATGCAGAGCGTACCCAGTTCGAGAACCGCGTGGGGAAGGAGCAGCTCGACCAGTGTGCCATTCGACATTCCCGACAACCTTGCGAGGCCGATGACCTGGCCGAGGGCGATGCCGTTGCCCAGAAGGATCACGAAGGTGACCGCACCCGCGGACACCAGTCCGAACAGGAGCAATAGGTAGACCGCCAGGTTGTTGCGGAGAATGAAGGCGAACAGGCTCCATCCGGATCGATCATCCGCAGGGGCGATCGTCGGTACGAGATCGACTTGCGTCACCCGCCCCACGGGCAGCGTATCGATCCACATGGCAAACGCGTGGCCCATCGCCATGCCGGCTGACAGGACAAGACAAGCCATGGCAAAGGGCGCAAGCCAGTTGTGCCGATCCATCCGTCGCACCGCGCACGTCCGTGTCCAAGGCGTTCAAGAGTCCTCTCGGACTCGCCGGGACACGGACGAACGCATTCCCTTGTCAAAGGGCGGCCGGCACCTCGAACGTACCCGGCAAAGGGGAAATCAGCCGACGCAGGAAGTCCTCCATGCCTTCCGCGAAGCCGCCTTGGCAGACGAAGCTGACCGGACGTCCGTCACGGTAATCCTCACAGATCACGGCTGTCACCACGTTCGCCACTTCGGCCTGCCTCTCCGGTGCGCCGGTCTGGTCAGGATTCGCCAGCGCGAATCCCCCTAGGCTGCACGCCGCCGTCAGGGCCAAGAATTGCCTTCTCATTGCCATACCTCCACAAGTCGATGAATGAGCCTGTGCAGGCTATGCGGTCGCGACGGACCTGGGAACGCGAAGGGCCGGTGTCCCACAAAAGAAGAGGAGATGGCTCAACGCTGGCATCACCCGGTCAGGGAAGCTCTGAAGCCGTAGGGGCGACCCCATAAGCGCTAACTTGTCGAGCGAGCCAGTGTCGCCGCGTTGTTTCGCTGCGCCGTTTGATACGGCCTAGGGATTGCCGCCCGGCACCTCCGCCGGATCGATCAGCCCGATCCGCCGCCAGCCCGTCGCCAGCAACCAGGTGTGCGGGGCGGCCACCTCGCGGTCGCGGTCGGCGTCGGCGTAGCGGCCCAAGGGGGGCGGCTCCCGACCCTTCCAGCCGTCGAACCACAACCCCGAACTCGCCCCGTCGAGGACCACCGGCGGTTTCCTCCGGCATCTCTCCCGGTAGTGCTTGCGGACGTTCAGCAGCACGTACGCCAGCGCCCGACGAACC
>VXPO01000137.1:4402-43957 GCA_009839505.1 Gammaproteobacteria bacterium | reverse complement strand
CCGCCGGCCAGAACAGGCAGTGGAAGTTGATGATGTCCTTGCCGATGAAGTGGTGGACCTCGCCTTCGCAGTCAAGGCGCCAGAAGTCGTCGAACTCGAGCCCCTCGGTGCGGTCGCAGAGATTCTTGAAGCTCGCCATGTAGCCGACGGGTGCGTCCATCCAGACGTAGAAGTACTTGTCCTCGGCGCCGGGGATGATGAAGCCGAAGTACGGCCCGTCGCGGCTGATGTCCCAGGCCTTGAGTCCGCCGGTCAGCCACTCCGCCAGCTTGTTCGCGACTTCGGGCTGGACCGCGTCGCTGGCCGTCCACTCCTTGAGGAAGTCGCTGAACTGCGCGACATCGAAGAAGTAGTGGGCGGATGATCGCAGTTCGGGTGTGGCGTCGGACAACAGCGAGCGCGGATTGCCGAGTTCGGTGGCGTCGTAGGTCGCGCCGCACTCTTGGCAGTTGTCGCCGTACTGGTCTTCCTCGCCGCAACGCGGACAGGTTCCCTGGACGAAGCGGTCGGCCAAGAAGAGCTCTCGCTCCGGATCGTAGAGTTGCTCCACCTCGGCGGTGAACGTCCGACCGTCGGCCGCCAGGCGCTCGTAGATCGCCGCCGTCAACTGCTCGTTCTCGGGAGAGTGTGTCGAGTAGTAGTTGTCGTGTTCGACGAGGAAGCGGCGGAAGTCCTCGGCGTGCTCCTGGCGGAACGACTCGATCATCGCCTCCGCCGTCGTGCCGGCCCGCTCGGCTGCGAGCATGGTCGCCGTGCCATGGGCGTCGTCGGCGCAGACGTAGTAGCACTCGTTTCCCACCATGCGTTGGAAGCGCACCCAGATGTCCGTCTGGATGTGCTCGAACAGGTGCCCTAGGTGCATCGCACCATTGGCATTCGGCAGCGCGCTGGTGACGAGGATGCGGCGCATGGCGGGCTCAAAGCGGGAGGGTGGCGTCAAGGGCGCGAGACTATACGCGGGACCGTTGCGAATCGCTACGCGACGTCGGCCCTCAGAGCTCCGGCGGCTGTCCCGCGACCGAGTATGAGAGTTGCGAATGTCCAAGGTGCGCCACTTTCGGTTGCCTTGGGTCGGGGCCGCGGAAAAGATGCAGCACGGGCATGGGCACGTTGACGGAGACTCGAGCGGTGGCGTCGTGGAAGGCTGATATCGATCGAGCGCTGGCGTGTCGCGGCGTCACTTGGGACGCGAGCCACCTGCGGGGACCCGCGCCGGGGGAAGTCGAAAGGCATGTCGTTCAACGCTCCGCGGACGAAGAGACCGTGGTGATCCTGTGGGGATCCGACTCCGCCGCGGGGGTTCATTGCCACGGCATCAGCGATTGCGAGTTCGAAGTTCTCACCGGCGCCGTCGAGGAGAGTCGTGAGGACGACGGCTGGCACACGCTCGGCCCTGGCGCGGTCAACGCCTGCGGCGCGGGTTGCGAACACGACGTGCGTTGCCAAGAGACGTTGGCGGTCACCGTGCACAGGTACCGACCTCCGCTCGGCGACGCGCCCGACGCGATGTTCGCGGACTCGGTCCAGCTCGGCGACGAAACGGACGACAGCCTTGCGAAACTGCAGGATGACGCAAGATCCCGGCCATGGATGGTGGTGCGGGCCGGCGCCAGGCCCGGCGGGTGCGGTTCCGTGCACAACGATGTCGTCCGCCGGTTGGGGACGTCCGTTCAGCCCCCCGCACGCGAGCCGGACGGCAGCGGAACCGTGGTGCCGACCGTGCGGTCAGCGACGGCATTCGGCGGCTGGGCCGACGACTTCGCCGTTCACTCTGCCCACGCCCACTTGGCGCAACCCCCCACCTATGTCGTCATGACCTGCATCGACGACACCGGCGAGGACGCCATGCTGTTGAGCCCCGTTGGTGCGTTGCGAACGCTCAACCGCGAAGACGTCGACCATCTGCGTCGTCCAGCGTTCCGATTCTCCCGCCCGACCGCCGGGAAACCGTGTTTGTCACCGCCCCGGGCAGCGGTCGCCATGGATGGCGGCAGGCTTCGGATGCGATGTGGAGCCGATGCCGTGCCGGTCGACGCCGATGCGGCCGAGGCGTGTCGGCACATGCACGACACCATCGTCGACCACACCAGCCGCGTGGCACTCAACAGGGGCGACATCCTGGTTGTCAACAACCGTTTGGCCGCACACGGATGGGATGCGTCCCGTCCCATGTCGCGTCACCTGCTTGCGACCTGCGTCTGGGACCAGGCGGACTACGCCGCCGCCGTCGGGTAAGCGCCCAAAGCCGTCCCCGCCCGCGACGGAATCTGCTACGGTGTTTTTGCACCGAGATGGGCGACCACAACGCATGGGCCTGGGTGCGCGGTCGCCTCTATGTTCTACCCTTCGCGCCGTCCTTTTTCTGAGGATCCCCTCACGCGGTCGTCGGCTGCCGCGTCTTCCGCGGGCAACAGCTCGGGTGGGATGGGCGGCCTGCGCTGCCGGAGCGTCCGCGGCGCGTAGTTCTCCGCCAGGTAGTCGAGAATCCGGGTCTCGCTCTCCGGCGGCAATTCCCACAGGTTCTGCGTCCGCTGCATCCAACGGATCATGTCGCGCCAACCTTCGCGGTTGGCGCGCTGGTTGGTGATCAGTCCGAACGAATGACAGCCCCCGCAATGTGTACGGATGTCCTCCCACCCGGGAGCAACGGCGAGCCCGGTGTCGGCGTCGGTATCGGCCCCGAGGCTAACGGTGGTGGCGCCCGCGAGCAGGCAAGCCGCCGCGATGCCGAGGGGTAGATGCCATCGGAAGCTCACGTGACCGCCAGGGCGACCCTGTGGCAGGCGTTGTTCAGGTAGCCGCGCGGGTTCCAGGCGGGCATCACCACAGGCTGGGACCGCCCTTGCTCATCGATTGCGCGCGCCCAGACCTCGTAGTAGCCCGGACGGGGCAAGGTGACGGACGTCGACCAGTGCTGCCACGCGAGGCGGTTGACGGGGCGTTCCAGCACGGTCTTCTGCCAGCTAGCGCCGTAGTCCACCGACGTGAACACCTCGGCCACGCGGAGATCCCCCGCCCAGGCGTGGCCGCGCACGACGAAGGGTTCGCCGCGTACCCGGTGAACACCCGACTGCGGGTGTGTGATCAGCGACTTCACCGGCATCGACTCGATGATGCACATGTCCTCGTCGGCGACGGTCGCTCCCGGCGCCACCGGGTCGCAAGGCACGCGGTAGGACTGGCCGCCCATCTTGGGACCGTCGTGGACGCGGTCTCGAACGAGGATGCGCGACAGCCACTTGCCGCTGACCGAACCGGGCCAGCCACCAATGACAAGGCGCAACGGAAACCCGTGAAGCGGCGGCAGCGGTTCGCCGTTCATGGCCCAGGCGATCATGGACTCGTCCTCGACGGCCTTGGGGACCGGCGCTCCGCGGGAGATGGGTTGCTTGGTCGGATCGCCGGAGAGATGCGTATCGGCCGATTCGTAGCCGATGTAAATGGCATCGTCGGTCATGCCGCAATAGTCGAGCACATCGCGGAGACGGACCCCGGTCCACGCAGGGCAGGCGACGGCACCGGTGGTCCACTGGTTGCCCCTCGCCGGTGGATGGAACTCGGAGCGGCCATTGCCGCCGCATTCGAGCTGCAGTTGCAGCGTGCGGTGCTCGAACCGTTCCTTCAGCTCGCGCAAGGTGAGCCGGGTCGGGCGCACACACGCCTCGCCCGCCAATTCCAGGGTCCAGTCGAGGGGATCGATGTCGCGCGTGTCGGGCGGGATGCCGTTGTTGCGCACGAACATCCTCGCGGCGGGCGTCACGCGGTCGTCGAGCAGGTGCGCGGGCGTTTCCACGTTGAGAGGACGTTCGTTCAGGACCCGCAAGCCCTCTTTGCCGGGTACGGACGTCGCCTGTCCGCGCACGACGGGAGCGAGCATCGCCGCGGTCGCCATCGCGGAACGACGAAGAATCTCACGGCGGGTCAACGGGGCACGGTTCCCAGCGCGGAATCCGGTCGGCTTGGTCACTGGCGGCATGGCTCGCGACGGCTTTGGGGTCTGGCCGCATTGTACAATCACGCTCGCTGATGTCGGACTACTGCTGCAGCGACATGGTCGACGTGACCAACCTGGCCTCGCGCCAGCGGCGGGTGTTGGCGTGGGTGTTCGGCATCAATCTCGCGACATTCGCGGGGATGGTCGCGGCGTCGGTGCTGAGCGGTTCGTCGGCGCTGCTTTCCGGTGCCCTGGACAACTTCGGCGACGCCCTCACCTATGCACTGAGCCTGGCGGTCGTTGGCGCTTCGGTGCGTGCCAAGGCCCGCGTCGCTCTTCTGAAGGGGTTCTTGATCCTGGCGGCGGCCCTGGTCGTGGCCGTCCAGATCGCCTGGCGGCTTACGGATTTCGAAGCGCCGGTGGCAACCACGATGTCCGTCGCCGCGGTCATCAACTTGGCCGCGAACGGCGTTTGCCTGCTATTGCTGAGCCCCTACCGAAACGGCGACGTGAACCTGTCGTCGTCGTGGGAATGCTCCCGCAACGACGTGATCGAGGGATTCGGCGTCATCGCCGCGGCCGTGGCGGTTGCCGTGTTCCAGTCCGCTTGGCCCGACATCATCGTGGCCCTGGTCCTCCTGGTCGTCTTCGTCCGCTCGGCGATTCGGGTGCTTCGAAACGCGTCGCGGGAACTGCCTCGCGCGACACCGAACACCGTCGCGGCTCAGTCCCCGAACGTCTCCCGGACGTAGTGCCCGGCGTCCCATGGCGAACCCCCTCGACACGTTTGCGGACCCGGTGCTGGGCGTCCCATGGGGCGAGCTTGGTGCCGTGCGCCGGGCTGCGCGGCTGGACGAACGCTGGCATGTGGATGCCGTTCTCGGCTACCCGGTCGACGGCTTGGCCGAGCCCTACACCGAGGCGTTGGCGGCGGCGCTGGGCGACGATGTCGTGCTCGACCTCACCTTTTCAGCGCCCCCGACCCGAGGCACACCCGGGGCCGGCCATCTGATCGCGGTCGCTTCGGGCAAGGGCGGCGTCGGCAAGTCCACCACGGCCGTGAACTTGGCACTTGCGCTTGACCGCGCCGGCGCGAAGACCGGAATCCTCGACGCGGACATCTACGGGCCGAGTCAGGGCAAGATGCTCGGCATCGCCGAGGGTCGGCGGCCGGAGGTGCGCGACCAGCGGACCTTCGTACCCATGCGTGCCCACGGCGTGGAGGCCATGTCCATGAGCATGCTCGTGGAGGAGCGCACCCCCATGGTGTGGCGGGGTCCGATGGCGTCCGGCGCATTGCGGCAGATGCTTGAGCAGACCGGGTGGGGCGGCCTCGACTACCTGATCGTGGACATGCCGCCGGGTACCGGAGACATCCAGTTGACCCTGTCCCAGCAAGCCGCGGTCAGCGGCGTGGTCATCGTCACGACCCCCCAGGACATCGCCCTGCTCGACGCCCGCAAGGGGATCGAGATGTTCCAGAAGGTCGACATCCCCATTCTCGGCATCGTCGAGAACATGAGCTGGTTCGAGTGCAACGGCTGCGGCGACGTCCACCACCTGTTCGGTCGCGGCGGCGGCGCCCGGGTGGCGGAGGAATACGGCGTCGAACTGCTCGGCGAGTTTCCCTTGGATCCGGGGATTCGCGAGTCAACCGACGCGGGCATGCCCACGGTGGCTGCGGATCCCGAAGGCCGGGTCGCCGGGCTCTTCGTGGACTGTGCGCGTCGGGTGGCGGGGCGGCTGTGGCAATTGGCGGGCGACGCGCCGAAGCCACCGTCGATCAGCATGGACGACGCATGATCAAGTCGGATCGCTGGATTCGGAAGATGGCCGGCGCGGGCATGATCGAACCCTTCGAAGCCGACCAGGTACGCGTGGTCGACGACCGCCGGGTGATCTCCTACGGCACCTCGAGCTACGGCTACGACGTGCGGTGCGCACCGGCGTTCAAGGTGTTCACCAACATTTTCTCCGCCACGGTCGACCCGAAGGCGTTCGACGAACGGAGTTTCGTCGACGTCGAGGGTGACAGTTGCATCATCCCGCCCAACGCCTTTGCGCTTGCGAGCACGGTGGAGTACTTCCGTATTCCCCGCGATGTACTGACGCTGTGCGTGGGCAAGTCCACCTATGCGCGCTGCGGCATCATCGTCAACGTGACGCCGCTTGAGCCCGAGTGGGAAGGCCACGTCACCTTGGAGTTCTCCAACACCACCAATCTGCCGGCGAAGATCTATGCCAACGAGGGCGTCGCGCAGTTGCTGTTCTTCCAGAGCGACGAACCCTGCGAGGTGACCTACAAGGACCGCGGCGGCAAGTACCAGGGACAGCAGGGCGTCACCCTGCCGCGGGCGTAGCAGAACTACCCGAGCGTTGCTCCGGTCGCTGATACGACGAACTGGCCGGGCGAAGGGGTCGTTCCTTGCGCCACGATGCGACCGATGACGACCGACTCGCCCATCTGGAGCTGAGCACGGACGTGCTCGGTGTCCTCCTCGGGGACACACAGCACGAAGCCGATGCCGAGGTTGAACGTGCGCAGCATCTCCTGCTCCTCGATGTTGCCGGCCTGTTGCAGGAAGTTGAACACCGTGGGCCGGGACCAGGCGTCGAGGTCGATCGCCGCGGCCAGATGTGATGGGAACATCCGCGGCAGGTTCTCGACAAAGCCGCCGCCGGTGATGTGGCACAACCCCTTGGCCTGCGGCAGCAACGGCAACACGGTCGGCACGTAGATACGCGTCGGCGCGAGCAGGGTGTCGAGCAGCTCGCCGGCAAGCTCGCGTCCCTGGGCGTCGAGGATGCGCCGGATCAGCGCGTAGCCGTTGGCGTGTGGACCGCTGGACTTGAGGCCGATCAGCACGTCGCCTGCCTCGATGTCCTCCCCGGTGATGATCCCGTCCCGCTCCACGACGCCAACGCAGAAGCCTGCGAGATCGTAGTCGCCCTGCGGGTAGAACCCCGGCATCTCGGCAGTCTCGCCCCCCGCCAGCGCGCAGCCGGCGAGCTCGCAAGCCTTGGCGATCCCGGTGACCACCCGCGCAGCCACATCCACGTCGAGCGAACCGGTGGCGTAGTAGTCGAGGAACAACAGCGGCTCGGCACCGGCGACCAGCACGTCGTTGGCGCACATGGCCACGAGATCCTGGCCGACATCGTCGTGACGGTCGTGGTCGATGGCGAGCCGGAGCTTGGTCCCGACGCCGTCGGTTCCGGTTACCAGAACCGGATCCGCATAGCGTTCCGGAAGGGCGGACAGGGCGGCGAATCCGCCAAGGCCGGTGAGCAGTTCCGGACGGCGCGTGCGCTCGACGGCGGGTGCGATGCGCCTGACGAGTTCGTTGCCGGCATCGATGTCGACACCGGCGTCACGATAGGTGAGGCGTGCCAAATGACGTCCCTCCTGATGCTTGGGGCAGTTTAAGGGAAACGACGAGCGGTGAGTGACATCCGAGGACTGCCAGGACTGTTGGTATCCCGTTGCGTCGCACCGTTGCATTACACTTTGCATCGCTACCCCGGCGGCGCGTTCGGACTCATTGTCGTGTCCACAGTTGCATCTTCCAGAAATTCCCGACCGGCAGTTGAATTCGGCCAGGCGACCGTAGCTTGCCGACGCTGGCGCGTGGCCTCGTTCATCTGCCTCATGGCGGCGGGCTCGGCCTGGGGCGAGGTCGTGCCCTGGCTGTACGAGGCCCAAGTCAAGGTGGAGTCCCAGACCGACCCCGAGCGACGACGTGCCGCGGGGTTGGCGTTGGCCGAAGTCCTGACCCGGATCACCGGGATGCGCGAGATACCGGTCAGCCGGAGGATCGATCGGGCATTCGCGGACCCGGAGCGCTTCTACGTTCGCTACGCGTTCGCGACCCGGGAGGCCTTGGACCCGGAGGTCGCCGAAGCCGAGACGCACTTCGAGGTCCGCTTCGAACCGGACGCGCTGCTCTACCTGCTGCGCGAGGCCGGATTGCCGATCTGGAGCGCCGATCGACCAACGGTACTCGTATGGGCCGTCGTCGACGAAGCCGGTCGGCGCGACATCGTCGCCGCAACTTCCGCGGGCCAAATCGGCGATGTTGCGGCGGCGTTCGGCGCCGTTGCCCGCCGGCGTGGCGTCAAGGTGTCGTTGCCACTGATGGATCTTGAGGATCACCGCGTCTCGCCCTTGGACCTCAGGGGCGGGTTCTGGCGGACGGTGGTCGACGTGTCGCGGCGGTACGCACCCGATCTGTTGGTCGTGGGTCGGATCGTCGCGACCGGCACCGATCGTTGGTCTTCGCACTGGGAGCTGCGTCCGGCAGTGGACTTCGAGGGGCCGGCGGCGGTGTTCCAGCACGACGCTACATCGGCCGCGGAGGCGGCGGGAGAGGCGGTGCATCGATTGGCAGACGCGCTTGCCGAGCGGTTCGCGGTTCGCGGCGGCGACCTCGATGCCGTCCGTGTGACCGTGCGGGGCGTGCGCACCGTGGGCGCCTACGCCTCCCTGCTCGATCATCTGCAGTCGCGGGAGTACATTGACCGAGTGGAGGTGAACAGCGTGGAGTCAGGAGCGGTTCTACTGCGCCTACACTCCCGGTCGACTCGCGAGCAGCTGCAGGAACTGCTGCTGATGGGCGGATCGCTCTTGGCAGCGGATTCGGGTGGACGTGTGCCGGGCTTCGAGCGCCCGGTGCCATCGGGAATGCTGGACCTGAAGTGGACAGGTGCAAGATGACCGAAGACTCCGACAAGGCGACGGTCGAACCGGAAGACCAGGAGACGGGGCCGGCGCGGCACCTGCCCAATTTCTTCACGATCGTGCGCTTCGTGCTGGTGTTTCCCACCGGCTGGCTGCTCTGGCACGGCGCGGTTGCCGATGCCCTGGTCCTGATCGCGATTGCGGGCGCGACGGACTTCATTGACGGCGAGCTGGCCCGCCGGTTCAACTGGCGCACCGCGTTCGGCGCCATCGCCGATCCGGCCGCGGACAAGCTCCTCGTACTCGTCGTCTTCGTCGTGCTGGTGCTCCAGGGCCATGTTCCAGCGTGGCTGCTGGGTATCGTGGTGGGGCGCGACCTGGTGATCGTGGCGGGCGCCTTGGCCTACCGCCTCGTCCTCGGCAAGTACGAAGTCGAGCCGACGAAAATGAGCAAGGTGAACACCGGCCTGCAGATCGTCCTGCTGTTGCTCGTCCTCCTCGGCCTGCTTGGTGTGGATCCGGTGGCGATCTACGCGGCCGGGATCGCTGATCCGTGGGGATTCGTGCTCGTTGGTGTATCCGGTGTGGCGACGGGTGCCCACTACGTGATCGTCTGGGGCCTGCGTGCCCGGGTGGAGTTGCGCGGCCGTCGCGAAACGGCGGGGACCGGGCCGTGAGCGAGCAGTCGGTCCTGCCGTGGGTTATCGGTGAGCGTGGGACGTTCGAGAGCTTCGTCACCGGTCCCAACCGGGAGCTCGTCGACCGCCTGAAGAGCCCCCGCCCCGGGTTCGAGTGCCTGTGGTTGTACGGAGAGCGGGACACCGGCAAGACCCATTTGCTCCAGGCCGTGTGTCACGCGCGCCCGCGGTCAGCGTACATCCCGGCCGGTGAGATGGATGCCGAACTGCGGGTCTACGGCAGCTTCGACGTGGTCACCGTGGACGACGTCACGGCCTGGATTGGCGAGAAGGTGGCGGAGACGGCGCTGATGGCGCTCTACGGCACCTTGGCCAGCAAGGGCGGCAGTCTGGTCGTGACGGCCGACCGCTCGCCCCGGGATGTCGACTTCGCACTGGCGGATCTGAGTTCTCGATTGCGTGCCGCGGCCTGCTTCCGCGTTGCGCCGCTGACCGACGAAGACAGGGTTCGTTTGCTCGCCGATATCGCCGCGGCGCGAGGTCTGGAGCTGCCCGAGGATGTGGCTGGCTTCCTGCTGGCGAGAACTCGTCGCGACCAGGGCAGCCTGCTGCGTGCGTTCGACCGCCTGGACGAGGCCTCCCTGGCGGAAGGCCGGCGGATCACCATCCCGTTCGTCAAAAAGGCGCTGGGCCTTTGACGCCTCGTACCGTCCGTAGGGGTGACCGGGGGCGGCTGAAGACCGTGGTGGTGACCGGCGGCGGAACCGCCGGACACGTCGTACCGGCCTTGCCGGTTGTGGAGGCCCTGCTCGCGACGGGAGTCGAGGTGCATTTCGTGGGCAGCAAGTCGGGACTGGAGGAGGACTTGGTCGCGCCCCTGGGCATCGCCTATTACGGCATCGCGACCGGCAAGCTGAGGCGCTACTTCTCGGTCGAGAACCTAGTCGACGCCCTGCGCATTCCGCTGGGTGTCTGGCAGGCGTGGCGGTTGCTGCGGCGGCTCAAGCCCGATGTGCTGTTCTCGAAGGGCGGGTTCGTCTCCTTCCCCGCGGTGGTCGGCGCATGGCTGAATGGCGTGGCGGTGGTCGCACACGAGTCCGACCTCACTCCCGGCCTTGCCAACCGCTTGGCACAGCCTTTCGTGCAGTGCCTGTGCGTGAACTTCGAGGCCACGGCGGCGGACGTGCGTCGCGTCGTCACCACCGGGACGCCTGTCCGCCGGGCGCTTGCCGAAGGCGATGCGGGACGTGGCCGGTCACGCCTTGGCGTCGCGCCGGACCGACCGCTACTGCTCGTGGTTGGTGGCAGTCTGGGGGCGGCGCGTCTGAACGAGGTGGTCCGCGCCTCACTCGACACGCTGCTCGAAGACTACGTCGTGGTCCACGTCTGCGGTCCCGGAAAGCTCGACGAGACCCTCGCCGACAGACCGGGCTACGAGCAGCGCGAGTTCGTCTCCGATGGCTGGGGCGACCTGATCGCCGCAGCGGATCTCGTCGTCTCCCGCGCCGGCGCGAATGCTCTCTACGAATGGCTCGCGCTCGGCAAACCCCACCTCCTGGTGCCACTGCCGCGCAGTGCGAGCCGGGGCGATCAGATCGAGAACGCCGCATACGCCGAAGCGAAGGGCTGGAGTCTGGTCGTGTCGGAACATAGACTTGACGCCGCTACGTTGACCTCCGGCGTGGCCGAACTAGCGTCCCGTTCGGGCGAGCTACGCGAGCGGCTCCAGGCATTCAACGCACGCGACAGCGTTGCGCTGATCGTCGACGAGTTGGTGCGTGCCGCGGGACGGGACGACGGTGGATGAACGGTGGATGACCGGCGGATGACCGGCGGATGAAATGTACCGAGTAAAGACGTTCAACAAGATCGCGCCGAAGGGCCTGGCACGATTCCCCGACCACGGTTTTGAGGTCGGCGCGGGGGTGGACGACCCCCACGCGGTCCTGTTGCGCAGCCACCGCCTCACCGAGGGCGATCTTCCGGGACACGTGGCGGCGGTCGCCCGCGCAGGCGTCGGGGTAAACAACGTCCCGGTGGAGTTCTGCTCGCGGCGGGGCATCGTCGTCTTCAACACCCCGGGGGCGAACGCCAACTCCGTCAAGGAGTTGGTGCTGGCGGCGCTGCTGCTCACCTCGCGCGACGTGCTCGGCGGTTTCGACTACGTCCGCACGCTGACGACCGTCACCGACGACGAGGAGCTACACCGCCTCGTAGAGCAGGAAAAGAGCCGCTTCAAGGGGCACGAAGTTGCGGGCCGGACGCTGGGCATCGTGGGACTCGGCGCGGTTGGCTCGCGCGTAGCCCGCGCGGCGCTGAACCTCGGCATGGACGTCCTCGGCTACGATCCGGCGCTGTCCGTTGACGCTGCGTGGCGCCTACCGAGCGACGTCAAACGCATGGAGAACCTGCCGACGCTGTTCGCCCGCTCCCACTACGTCTCCCTGCACATACCGGCGATCGCGCAGAACGTTGGGCTCGTGAACGAGGATCTGCTGGCCAACCTTCAGCCCCGCTCGGTGCTGCTGAACTTCGCGCGCCAGGAGATCGTCGACGAGGCCGCCGTGAAGACCGCCCTCGGCGGCGGGCGCCTTGCAGCCTATTTCGCGGACTTTCCAAGTACCGTCCTCGCGGGCGAACCCAATGCCCACACGACACCGCACCTAGGCGCCAGCACGGCGGAGGCGGAGGAGAACTGCGCCGTGATGGCCGCCGACCAGCTCCGCCAGTTCCTGCTATACGGCAACGTGGAGAACTCGGTGAACTTTCCGAACGTGGCGCTCGACCCCGCCGACGGCTACCGAGTGGGCGTCACCAACGCCAACGTCGCCGGCATGCTGGGCCAGATCATGTCTACGCTCGCCGATGCCCGCATCAACGTCATCGACATGATCAACAAGAGCCGCGACCGGGTGGCCTACAACCTCATCGACCTAGACACGCCGCCGGATGATGAACTGATGGCGCAGATCTCGGCGATCGACGAGGTGCTGAGCGTTCGCCTGTTCGACCCGTTGACGGACTGAGGGGCATTCGCACCCCGGCCCCGGGTGGACTACGAGGCCATGCCTCAAGAACGTTGACCCTGCGGCGGTGATTCGGTGAATTCCCGTCCGTCGAGCTCAGCAGCGAGACGACGCTCGTTCCATGCCCGCCACTCGGCCTGAGATTCGGCCCGGCCCTGCTCGAGCCCTTCCGCCCGACCCCTGGCCTCGTGTTCTTCGATTACCGGAATGACGAACCGGTTCACCACAAACTGATAGAACGACATCAGCACTTCTCCTGTCTTGTTCACCGCACGGGTCAACAGCATCGACACGATGGCGATGCCGAGGCCGACGGTGCCGAGATCGGCAAGGACGACGAGGAGGAACTCGCCGCCGATTCGCCAGTCTCGATCCGCTGGCGGCGGCCCTTGGCCCACGAGCTTTTGATACACGATGAAGATGAACGCCACAAGCCACAGCAACGCGGCGATTCGGAAAAACGTCCGGGCGTCCCGGGCGGTGACGCTCCAGATCGACACATGATCGCCGAGCCGCGGCACGGGTGACGGTAGCCACTTGTGCGCCCAGTCCACACGGGTCTCCTTCATCTGATTGGAAATGCCAGTGTCCGACTTTGGGAGAACGCCGAGTAGCGGACATCGGCTCGTAACCGTGTGAGACGTTCGCCACCGTGGAGTCACCCACCTCGCGTAGCCAGGAATGGATTCGGACGTCGCTCCTGTCGTTCCTTGAATCGACTCGGACGCAGCAGGGCCAAGAGTTCCGACGTCACGGGCCCGACCTCGCCGTCGATTATGCTGGCGATGATCTCGGCGCCAAGGATCGCGGTGGATGTGCCGTGCGAACCGTGGCCGAGGTTGAACCAGTCGCTGGCCGCGCAACCGACGACGGGCAAGTGGTCCGAGGTCACGGCCCGCACGCCGCGGAACCGCTCCAGGGCACGGCCAGGCGTCTGTCGGAGGACGTCTTCGAAGCGTTGGCTGTTCGCCGCGGTCGCGCGTTCCGGATTCCAGGGCCGGTATTCGTAGGTGGCGCCGGCCCAGACGCTCTCTCGGGCGGGGACGATCGTGCTGTCGCCGACGAGCGGTAGTCGTGGCGGTCCGGGGCAGGGGAAACGGTCCATCTGACCCGCCAATCCCGTCACCTCGAGCCACTCGAAGCCGTCGATGGCGTTGCCGGTGGCGCGCACTACCGGGCCATCGGCGTTTGCGTAGGTCGTCAGTTCGATGTCGGCATGGGTCGCCAAGTCCGCGGTGAGTGCGGCCCCATCCACGGTCAGCGCACCGGGGTAGAACAGGGCTGGCGTTGGCAGTTCGATGCCGGCCAACTCGCTCGCCCGTGCCGCGTCCACGAGGGCCGCGACCTCGTCCGGAACAGCGTCGGCGATCCCACGCAGACGTTCGACATCGGTCCCCGCCCTTGGCCGCTGCAGAGCGCCGCTTGCGCCCGTGCCAAGCCAATGCCGGCAGCGGTTGGCGGCGAAGAGATAGGCGTGTGCGCGTAGGCGCGACTCAGCGGACGCGTGCGGCGACAACCTTGGGTGCAGCACGGCGGCGGGGATTGAAGAAGCTCCGGCGGCAATGCCGACACGGTCGTGAACAATTGCGCGAATCCCCCGTTCGGCCAGCGCACGCGCCGTGGCGGCACCGGCGAGACCCGCGCCGAGCACGGTGACCTGAGGAGGCGACGTGAACGACCGGCCTGCGCCCGTGAATGTCGCGACCGTGGTGTGCCGCTTGTGCGGACGCTGATCCACGCGACGGGTCTCGAATCCCGCCGCGGCCAGGTTGCGTCGAACCTGGCCGGCGGCGCTGAAGGTGGTGACACTTGCGGCCGTGGCCGACAGCCCCGCCATGGCGCGGAACAACGCCCCCTCCCACATCTCGGGATTCTTCCTCGGTGCGAAGCCGTCCAGGAACCACGCGTCCACGCCACGCTGCTGCTGCCGCACCAGGTCGGCCATGCCCTCGGCGACATCTCCGAAGAACACCGACAGACGCACCCGACCCGCGTCGAAGATCCGCCGGTGCCAGCCGGGAACGGGTGGGGGGTAGGCGTCGATGAGAGTGCTCCCGAACTCGTAGGCGGCTTTCCACGGGGTGAGTGCCCGGGCGACGTCCGCCTGGGCAAGGGGATGGCGTTCGAACGAGATGTAGTGCAGCCGCGACCGGATTTTGCTTGCCGTCACGATGAAGTTGAGGCCCGTACCGAAGCCGAGTTCGCCAACCGTGAGGATGTCGGTCTCCTTCGAACGTTCCGGGATGCGGGCGGGAGCGACGAACACGCGCTCGACCTCGGCCGGCCCGTCGGCGTCGTAGTAGACGTCGTCGAAGTCGACCGAGACCGGGCGATGCCCATCGAAGTCCACGCGGGCTGGGAGGAGGCGTGTCGCTTTCCTTGCCGGGTCGGTCATCGGTACTCGTTTGGGAGTGAACGTCCTACAGCGGCAAGTGGGTTAGCATGGCGGCGACGAGCACGATGCGTCTCGGCAAACCGTATGGGGGGAGTGTCCAAAGCCGTGGCCAGTGAGGATCACGAAACCGTTGGGCTACGCTGGTCCTTGCGCGCCCTTGCCGCACGGGTATTCGGCAAACCGGGGACGTCCATGATCGGGTGGCTGCTCGTGCTTTTGCTCATCTGCGCGGTCTCCTTTTGGCTGCGGAACCAGCATATCGACGGCTCCTTGCCCTATCCCACGCACCCCGACGAGGGAGCCGTCATGAAACCGGCCGCGAACATCTTGAAGACTGGACACTACCATCCTGGCCGGTTCATCTACCCGTCACTGCCGATCTATTTGGCGGCCGGTGGATTGGGTGTTGGGTTCGTCCGGGCCGCGGCAAAGCTCGAAGTCCAGACAGTCGAGGACATCGGCAACGTGTCCTATCCGTACTACTCGGTCCCTACCATCGCGGAGACCGCGAGGCGACTCTTCGCGGTGTTCTCGGTGGTCGCTCTCGCAGCAACGGGAGCCGTTTCGTTCTGCCTTCTGCAGAGACCCGGTGCGCTGGTGTTGGCGCCGTTGATCCTAACGTTGTCGCCGTTTTTCTTTCTCATGTCGTGGAGGTACGTCAACGTCGACATTGTCGGAACTTGCTTTGTCGCGCTGGCCGTTGCCGCGGCGCTAAGGGGTACCCACCGCCCCGGCCTACGATGGCTAGTCGTCGTGCCGGCGATCTGCGCTGGCCTGGCGGCGGGCAGCAAGTACATCTATTGCCTTGTGCTGGTGCCCGTATGCTTGTCCATCTGGTTGTTCAGCGAGCGTGGACGACGACTCGACAGGGTCGCCGCTGCGGTGCTCATTGCGGGTGTCGCTTTCGTGGCCACCAGCCCGTACACCGTCTTGGACCTGCCGGCCTTTCTCGGTGGATTGGCCTATGACGCCTATCACTATGCGTCGGGCCACCCCGGCTACGAGGACGATCCGGGACTGGGCAAACTCATCTATTACGGCAACGTGCTGGCGAAGGACTTCGGGGTCATCGCGCTAGGCGTAGCATTGGTCGGGCTGGTGACGAGCGCGATGTCGGATTGGAGACGAACGCTCATACTGGTCTCATTCCCGCTCGTGCTACTCGCGCTGCTCGCCAGTCAGCGCGTAGAGTTCCCGCGCAACATCCTGCCCATCTTCCCCCTCTTTGCGGTGCTGGTTGCCGCAGGCGTCTACGGGATTGCGGCGGTGGTGAACCGACACGTCGTCGACCGATGGGTGCCGGGCGCAACGCGCAGGCTTGTCGGCACGGTGGTGGTCCCTTTGGCTTTCGTCGGCGCGATGGCGGGTCCGTGCATCGCCTTCCCAGACCAATTTCGCGTGCCTCCGGAGTCGCGGGTCGAGGCCGTGTCTTGGATCGAGGACAACGTACCGTTGGACTGGGCAGTCGTTGTCCCCAATGAACTCGGGCTCGACGTGCGGCGGCTCAACTCGCGCGGCTATGACATTCGGATGAATGACTTCAAGTCCCTCGACTCCATAGGCGCTATCAAAGCGTTGGCCAAGCCGACGGATGGCCCCGTGGTGGTGCTCGTACCAAGGTGGGGTTTCGATCCTCGCTTCCCCGGGGAGGAACAGGCGGCGGCGTTGAATGAAGCCGTAGACGGTGCAGGAATGAAGGTGCTCCAGTCGTTTGGCGGCCGAAACCTGAAGTTCAACTATCCTGTCGCAGCGCCCACCGGGAGACCTGCGGTCGAAATTCGTCTTCTGAACTCCTGAGCAGAATGCGCCACGCGCGGCGGCGGATTAGCTCGATAATGGAGCGGGTATGAACTTCGCGGCAAGCAAGGGAATCGTCCTCGCCGGCGGGCGCAACCTCCGCCTGCATCCGATCACGATCGCGGTCAGCAAGCAGCTGCTGCCGATCTACGACAAGCCGATGGTCTACTACCCGTTGACGACGCTCATGCTCGGCGGGGTACGCGAGATTCTCATCATCTCCACGCCGAAAGACACGCCGCGGCTCAAGGAGCTGCTCGGCGACGGCTCACAGTGGGGAATGGCCTTGTCGTATGCGGTCCAAGACGAACCCAAGGGGCTGGCCCACGCCTTCGTCATTGGTCGCGACTTCGTTGGCGGCGATCCGGTGACGTTGATCCTCGGCGACAACGTCTTCTTCGGCAGCGAACTGGCGCTGAAGACTCAGCAGGCGATCGCCAACAACCGCGGCGCGACGGTGTTTACGTATCCCGTCAAGGATCCACGCGGGTTCGGCGTGCTGACCCACGATGCCGACGGCCGTCCGGTGGACATCGAGGAGAAACCCGCGACGCCGAAGTCAAACCTGGCGGTCACCGGACTCTACGTCTACGACAACGAGGTCGTACGGATCGCCGAGTCGCTCCAACCGTCGACGCGGGGCGAGCTCGAGATCACCGACCTGAACCGCGTGTACCTTCGGCGCGGGATGCTGGACGTGGTGCAGTTTGGACGCGGCATGGCGTGGCTGGACACGGGTACGCCGGAGTCGCTGCTCGAAGCCAGCCAGTTCGTGCAGACCATCGAACACCGCCAGGGACTGAAAGTAGCGTGCCCCGAGGAGGTCGCTTGGCGCATGGGCTGGATTACCGACGGCGAACTGGCGGCGCTTGCCGACAGCCTCCAGGGGCGGGGCTACGCCGACTACCTCCACGACCTCGTGGCGAATCCGGACGCCGACGGCAAGAACGATGCGTATTGAGGAGACCGCGCTTGCCGGGGTGGTGATCGTCCAACCCGACGTGCATCGCGACGACCGCGGTTTCCTTCTCGAGGCCTACAGCAAGGAGCGCTACGACGCACACCGCGCCTTCGGCCGCGACTTCGTGCAGGACAACCACTCGCGGTCCCGGCGGGGCGTGTTGCGCGGGTTGCACTTCCAGGAGACCGAACCCCAGGGCAAGCTGGTACGCATAGCCCGGGGCCGCGTGTTCGACGTCGCCGTGGACATCGATCCGACCTCGCCGACGTTTCGTCAGCATGTGGGTGTCTACCTGGACGACACGGACCACCGGCAATTGTTCATTCCCCCAGGCTACGCCCACGGGTTCTGCGTTCTTTCCGACGTCGCCGACTTCGAGTACAAGTGCACCGCCTACTATCGCCCGGGCGACAGCCGAGGCGTGCTCTGGAATGATCCCGCCATCGGCATCGACTGGCCGGTTCGGGATCCGATCGTGTCGGCTGCTGATCGTGTGAACCCCACTCTCGACGAGTACCTGTCGAAGTGAAGGTTCTGGTCACCGGCGCCGGCGGACAGGTCGGGTCGGAGATGCTGCGCCTAGCCCAGGACGACTTCCAGGTCGTGGGATTCGACCGGCACGACTTGGACATCACGGACGCGGAGCAGGTCGGACTACGGCTCGACGAGTGTGCGCCCGAGATGCTGGTGAACTGCGCGGCATACACCGCCGTGGACCGGGCCGAGGATGAACCGGCCACCGCACGCCGGGTAAACGCCGAGGCGGTCGGGGGTTTGGGTCGGGCATGTCACGACCGTGGCATCGGCCTCGTCCATCTGTCCACGGACTACGTGTTCGATGGCACCAAGGACGGACCGTACGTGGAGGACGACGTTCCGAACCCCTTGAACGTCTACGGCGCGACGAAGCTCGCGGGGGAGGAGTCCCTGCGTTCAGCCACGGACAGACACTTGATCCTGCGCGTGAGCTGGGTCTTCGGCAGCACGGGAAGAAGCTTCGTCGACACCATGCTTCGGCTCGCCGGAGAGCGACGCGAGATTTCCGTCGTGGACGATCAGATCGGAACGCCGTGTCCTGCGGTAGAGATCGCGTCCGCCGTGCGCCGGATCGCCAAGTTTGGGGCTACTCGGGAACACGCTTGGGGAACCTATCACTTCTCCACGAAGCCGTCGCTGTCGTGGTGCCAGTTCGCACGTGCCATCGTCGACACCGGGGTCGAGACCGGCTTGTTGGCCACTCGGCCCGCAGTGCATGCGATCCGCTCGTCGCAATGGCCCACCAAAGCGTTGCGGCCGCGCAATTCAAGCCTCGGGTCCGCAAGGCTGGCCGAGACCTTCAACTTGGAGCCCCCTGCATGGGAGCCGTGTTTGCGGGCCTACGTCGAGAGTCTGTGCCGTCGACGATGAAGCCCGCGGCTGTCGCGGCTGCGACTATCCGTACGGCAGCGTCCCGCGAATGAGGTGGCAGTCAGTCGGGGCGGTTACGATCTCGTTCCAGTTTTCCAGCGGCCGCAGAGCCACGACGCAGATGATCTCCATGTAGAGACTGGCATCGAATGCAACGAGACTCTTGGGAGAATGAATGTCGGGATCGTATTCGTGCTGATCGATCGGCGCGTCGAGGGGAAGAATGCTCGGGTGCGACGAGTCCTCCACGGGCTTGCGCCCCAGCATCACGTAGTCGCTCAGACCATTGCCGTCGAGCAACGCGCCGAGGAAGTCGGTGGTCAAGTGACATGTGTGCCCGCTCCAGTCTGACCAGAAATACTTGAGAGCGCGATCATGGAGATACCTGTCCGCATCGAAATACGGACCTTGAATATAGATGAAGTCCGTCGCGACGCTGGCAGCGCACTGAATGGACCGTTCTATGGCAGCGTAGTTGGGAAGGTGTTCGAGGAAGTGGCACATCGTGACGAAACGCACGGAGTCGGAGGGAAATTCCATTCTCGTCGCGTCGGCCAGAAGGCAGTCGTAGCCGCGCTGCTGCATGACCTCGACCTTGGCGGCATTGATGTCGATTCCCATCCCCCGGGTACCACCGAGCTCCCGTTTGGCGAAGTCGATCATCATGCCCTTGGAGGCACCCAAATCCAGAAAGTCGAAGTCCGCCAACCGCTCGGAGTTGGAGGGACTCGACACCTCCTCGGGCACGGCATGGGCGACGGCGTGTTGGCCTGCTGACGGGGGGGTCATCTCGATGTCGGTACCCAAGGACCTTGGTGGTTCCGTGATAAGCTCCGTGGCCGTTGAAGCGTACCACACGCCGCAGCCATACCAAGGCATCACTTGCCTCCAGCCCGGCTAGTCGGCTGGATCGGCCAGCCGCGCAGCAGGAGATCTTTTCGGAATGCAGGTTTTCGTCCTCGGGATGCACCGGTCCGGTACTTCGGCGTTGGCCCGAGTCCTGAATCTCATGGGACTGTACTTCGGTGATGAGCGAATCGGTACTGGACGCAGCGCCGAAAACCAAAAGGGGTTTTGGGAGCGACGTGACGTTCGCACGCTCAACGACACCGTTCTCTTCGCGGCAGGCTGTGACTGGGATTGCGTGTCGAAGTTTGACTTCGACGCCGTACCTGAGGATGCCCGGGAGTCGCATTTCACTTCGGCTGGCGACATCGTGCTCAATTTGGACGCACACCGTCCGTGGTTCATCAAGGAGCCGCGAATGTGCGTTTTGTTCCCAGTCTGGCGCGAGGTGGTCGATGTTCCGGTGTGCATTCTCATCCATCGCAATCCGTTGGAGGTCGCTGACTCACTGAAGGCACGCGACGGCATCCCCGTCCGCACTGGACTCGCCCTGTGGGAGTACTACACCAGCTGCGCGCTGAATGACTCCGCCGGCCTCGACCGGATTTTCGTGGCGTACGAAGATCTCATGCAGGATCCAGCAAGGACGGTCGACAAGCTGCATGCGGCTCTCGACGGAAGGGAGAACTACCGGTTGCGCAAGCCCACGCAAACGGAACTCGCGAGATTCTTAGACGATGGTTTGTATCGTCAGCGAAGGACGATCCGATCATTTAACGCCGTGGCAACGTCGAGCCAGCGCACCCTCTACGAGCTCCTTCGAGGCGCGGAAGATGGCGAGGACACCGTGGCTGCAGTAGCCGTCTCGAAAGCATGCTTGGCGGCGCTGGGACGCCACGAGCGGTCGGTCGACATCGATCAACGGGCCGAAAAGGCCAGCGAAACACAGAGCAAGCTGAGTGCAGCGAATCTCGAGCTGCAGTTGACGCTACGGAATGCCGAGCTTCGCCATGCCCGCGAGTCGATTCGGGAACAGTCCTCCCGCGTGAGAAACCTCGAGCGTGATTCCATCAGCCTGCGCCGGCAGCGGATCCAATTGAAGACGAGCCTGGAACTGAGTCAGCAGCGGGTCGCGGCGCTGGAAGGTGAACAGTCCCGCCTCGATCGGGAACGGAAGGGACTGCTCACCGAGAAAGCGGAGCTTGTCACTGCGAAAGCGCAGCTTGTCACGGAGAAAGCGCAGCTTGAGCTGAATTCTGCGACCTTGGAAGAGGGGCTACGCGCTGCTAGGACTGCCGTCAACGACGCCGCGTTTGAAGCGTCCCAACGACGCGAGCAGATCAAGTCGACGATATCCGGTTGGTCGATCGAGCTAAAGCGTCGGAAGGCTCTGCTAGACGAGCTCGAATCCCTAGCCGAAGACCTGTGGGCAGCTATCGAAAGCCTGCTTGTCTCACGTCGCTGGCGGTTGGGAAATGCAGTCGTTTCGATCATGCGACGCCTCGCACTGAGAAGAAAAACCTCGACGGTAGTCGAACAGCTGTCCCGTGCAACGGCGGAGCATCGCGCAAGTACACGCGTTTTCCACGAGTTTGCCACGTCCGAGAACGATTCACTGCGGGATCTGACCCGTGGTCTGCCGATGGAAACTCCGGCAGTGGAGAAGATCCTGCAGGTGGGGAAGCACCGTCACGCGGATCTTGCCCGGAGTCTAGTTGAGCACAGCTTGGAACTGCGGCGGCGGGCTAGCCAGATTGGCGGCGAACGGGCGTACATCGCCGCCCTTATCGGAACTTTCGATGCGCTGGTCGGTTCCCGACGATGGCGATGGGGAGACTTGATCCTCTCCTCGCCGCGTAGGTTGTTGGGGAAACGTATCTCACCAACTGCCGCCGACAGCGCAAGATCGCTCATCGGCAAGTACCGGCAGTATCAACGAACCAGCCCCGACAAGCTGCTTGCGGTGCCGCCGATGGCGCCGCCGAAGCCGCGACCAAAAGACCCTTCGAGTGTCTCCGTACCCGTCGCCGAAACGCCGACAGCGCGGACGACTGAGACGTGGCGACCACGCCGAGAGGTTCCTCCGGTGGAAAGTACGGGGGTCGACGTCGTCGTGTGCGTCCACAACGCGCTCGATCACGTCGAGCGGTGTCTCGACTCCATCATCGCGAATACGACCGTCGACTACCGCCTGATCGTCGTAAACGACGGCTCCAGTGAGGCCACCACCCTTTGGTTGCGCCGGTTCGCGGCCCGCTGGCCGGTCGTTCAGTTGATCGAGACCGGCGGCCCGGTCGGTTACACCTGTGCTGCCAACCAGGGGTTGCGCTCAAGCTCAAGGGGCAAGGTTGTCCTGCTGAACAGCGACACGATCGTTCCCAGGCTATGGCTGGAAGGGCTGCTGCAGTGCATGGCCAGCGACGAGAGCGTAGGCATGGTGGGTCCGCTCTCCAATGCCGCCAGCTGGCAATCGATTCCAGAGCGGTCCGACGCACAGGGCGGTTGGGCCGTCAACGATCTCCCGTCAGGCTACAACGTGGACGAGTTCGGTGAGTTGGTCCACCGCGTGTCGGAGTTCCGGTTTCCCCGAGTGGCGTTTCTCAACGGCTTTTGTCTCCTGATCGACCGGAGGGTCATCGACCAAGTCGGTTATCTCGACGAGGAGTCTTTTCCTCGCGGCTACGGAGAAGAAAACGACTATTGCCTCCGGGCACGCGAGGCGGGTTTCGAACTTGCCGTCGCGGATCACTGCTACGTCTACCATGCCAAGTCCAGGAGTTTCGGCAGTGCCAACCGCGACAAGTTGGCCAAGGACGGACATGAGGCGCTGTTTCGAAAGTACGGTCGGGCGCTCGTCGAAGTAGGTACCGATGCAGTTCGGAAATCCCCTGAATTGGCGGCCATCCGTTCGAGAGTGACGTCCTTCATCCGAGACGGGCGCCCGACGGTGGGCGTATCCGAACCGGGACGCGACACCGATGCTGGAGGTGGACCCAGGAGCGTGCTCTTCGTACTTCCCGTCCGCGGAGGCAGCGGCGGGGCCAACTCGGTGATACAGGAAGCTGCGGGAATGCGTGATCTGGGCGTGGACGCGCGGGTGGCCACGAACTGGCAATCCGTCGAATCCATGCGCCACTTCTATGGCGAATTGCTCGACGGTAGCCTGGTCTCCTACGACTCGCCGGCGGATCTGGTGGAGAAGGCCGAGCCATTCGATGTCGTCGTGGCAACGTTGTGGACGACGCCTCAGCTACTGCAGCCGATCGCGGCGCGATGGCCTGACAAGCTCTTTGCCTACTACGTTCAGGACTACGAACCCTGGTTCTACGCCCCGGATTCCGATGAACGTTCCGCTGCGTTCGCCTCCTACACACGCGTTCCCGGCATGCTGCTCATGGCCAAGACCGATTGGATCTGTAGAACCGTACGTGAGCATCATCGAATGGAGGTCTGCCGGGTCTCGCCCAGCTTGGATCACGAAGTATTCCACCCAGACCGCGCTCATGACACCCGTGATGCGACGGTTACCGTCCTCGCCATGATCAGACCGGTGACTCCCCGGCGCGCACCATTGCGGACTCTACGCGTCTTGCGGCGTGTCGCCCTGTCGGTACCCGAGGCGCGAGTCGTCTCGTTCGGGTGTGAGACGCAGGACATTTCTGATTGCATCGAGACCCACAAGTCTGACTTGAAGCTGGATTTCGAACTCGAGAACCACGGTGTCTTGACCCGAGACGCGGTGGCCGACCTGATGCGGAGCGCCGACATCTTCGTCGACCTGTCGGACTACCAAGCGTTCGGCAGAACCGGGCTTGAAGCGATGGCCTGCGGATGCGCGGTGGTCTTGCCGGCTCGGGGCGGCGTGTACGAGTACGCGGTCGATGGCGACAACGCGTGCGTGGTGGACACGGCGGTGCCCGATGCCGTGGAGGATGCGGTAATCCGCCTTGTCAAGGATCGTTCCCTGCGCGACAAGCTCAGGCAACAGGGCTTGGAGACTGCATCGAGATACAGCATTGTGCGAGCGAGTCTCTCCGAGCTTTCGGCGTTTCGATTGGCATGGCGCCACGCCGATCTAGGTCGCAAGCCTCATCCAATCGCGCTGCGACGCGGGGTCGAACCCGTTTCCGCGGACGAAACCGGCGAAGTGACGGTGGCAGTGCTCGTCGCCCGAGGCGGCGGCGACCCGGTTGCGCAGAGCAAGCTTGAACAGCGGGTGTTGAGACCGCTCCGGCATCGGAGCCTCCGCGCGCGGGTTGTCGTTCGCGAGGTGCACTCGCTTGCGGAACTGCGTGATGGCAACTGCGGCGCGTGTGTGGTCCACGATGCGGTGCTCACCGCGGATTGCGGCGTCGACGAGATCGCCGCCTCATGCCGGAAAGCAGGAGCCAGACTCGTATGCGCCACTGGCGATGTCTGGTCCGAGAACGCGATGGCCTTGGCGCGGGCTGCCGACCGCGTGGTGGTGCCATCGGCGTCACTCGCTCGATCTTATGCCGACGTTGGTGCCGAGGTGCGGCAGGTGCCGCCGGCGCTCGACGAGTCGCTTTGGCTGGAGTCTTCGGTGGTTGGTGAGCGCAGCGTCGCAGAACGCCACGGATCGGACGTGACACAGGTACTGTTCATCGGCAGCGAGGACGAGTTGCAGATCGTGCTACCTGCATGGCGGGAGGTTCTCGCCCGATCGGAACACCCCTTGACTCTGACGTTGGTGGGCGAATTGCCGTCGGATTCGGAACTGGGCTATCGCGTGTTCCCGGGATCGAAGTCAAGCCACGAGGACTTCGTGGAGTCGCTGCGTGCGCACAATCTATGGGATATCGCGGTTCTCCCGGTCACCGAGTCGAGCGTCGATGCGGACCTTCGGTTTCTTTGGTTGTCGGCATTGGGTGTCGCGACCGTCGGTTCCGATTGTGGCTCCCATGCCGCGTTAACCCGCAACGGCGAAAGCGCACTGCTCGTTGGCTCATCCCGGCAGGACTGGATCGACGGTCTGCTGAGCCTCGTCAACGATATTGATCTTCGCGACGCGCTCGCTTCTCAAGCCGCCTACGACTTGGAGACCGGGCACACCCTCAACCGACACGCGTGGCGCTATTTCCAGGCGTTTGCGGGTTAACGGGACAATGGCTTGCGCCATCGAATTTGGCGGCACATCCCTGTGCCGCGCTAGGGAAGCTCTTAATCAGAGCTTCCCTAGCGGGCGTCGACGGTGAACGCGCTGGTCACGTAGGCGACCAGGATCCCCAAGGACTCCTCGATCGTCGACGAACTGGTGTCGACCACCAGCGATGGCTCTTCGGGCTCTTCGTATGGGTCGTCGATGGCCGTGAAGTTGTCGATGAGGCCAGCACGGGCCTTCCGGTACAGACCCTTCGGATCCCGGCCCTCGCACACCGACAAGTCCGCGCGGATGAAGACCTCGTGGAAGTTGCCCATTGCCGCACGGCGCGCTGCCATTCGGTCGTCGCGGTAGGGTGAGATGAACGCCGCAATGCAGATGAAGCCGGCATCGGCGAACAAGGCGGCGATCTCACCGACACGACGAATGTTCTCGGTGCGATCGACGGGGGTGAACCCCAAGTCTGACGACAGACCGTGACGAATATTGTCACCGTCCAGCACATACACTTGGTAGCCCATCCGGAACAGGCGTTCTTCCAGCGCGAACGCGAGGGTCGACTTGCCTGCACCCGACAGACCAGTGAACCAGAGCACCCCGCCCGAATGCCGGTTCTTGCCTGCGCGTTCCCGCGTATCTATGCGGTGTTCGATCCGAGTGGTGTTGTCCGAGTTTGTCATCGTCGGAGTGGATGGTTTGCTGACACGACGGATGGACTGCCCGATCTGAGCTACTAGCGCGCCTCGCGAGTACGCGAGGCGTCAAGGAGCGACTCGGAGCGTCCGTCCATGAAATGCAACCAGACCGTTAACATCCGCCCCGCTCAAGGTATCTAGCTTGGGCGCAACTCGCCGTCAAGGTCGTGATCGTCGCAGAAGTAGAAGAAGCTGTCGCGCAGCTCGACGATCCGGATTTCGGGCGGTACCTCCACCTCCATCACCAGCGAGAAGATCGGCGTCCCCGTGTGTGCGGCGCGCTCCGTGACCGTGTCGAGGTTGTAGATGTTGATGTTCTGCGAGGAGAAGAAGCTGGCGACGCGATGGACGATTCCCGGATGATCCATCGCGGTCACGCTGACCGTGTACGGCACGCGTCCTTCCACGTTGCTGCGTCCACCAGTGCGCCTGAACAGGAACGCGAGGTCCATTGCTTCGGCGAGCTTGCCGAGCTTCGTCTCAAGCCGCTTAAGTGGTAGATCGCCGCCGGCGACGGACATCAGCACGGCAAACTCGCCGCCGAGAACCGTCATTCGGCTGTCCTCGATGGACAGGTTCAGGTCGTGGATGATCTCCGCGATGTTGTTGACCAAACCAGGGCGGTCCTCACCGATCGTCGCGATCACGGCACGGGTCATGCGATGCGCTCCCGCAGGTAGTTGGCGAGACTGGTAGTGGCGACCCGCTCCTGGGCCATCGTGTCCCGGTCTCGAACGGTTACCGACTCATCTTCCAAGGTCTCGAAGTCGACGGTGATGCAAAGCGGCGTGCCGACCTCGTCGTGCCGCCGATAGCCCTTGCCGATGTTGCCGGTGTTCTCGAACACGATACGGCCGAGACCCAGCCTCATGAGTTCGGTCTTGATGCCGCGTGCCCGATCGACAAGACCTTGGTGGTTGCGTTTGAGGGGTATCACTGCTGCCTTGATCGGTGCCAGGTGCGCGGGGAGAGACAGCAGTGTGCGCTCCGTGCCGTTGGCTAGCCGATCCACGCGGTAGGCTTCGTTCAACACTGCAAGCACGCCCCGATCGACCCCGGCGGAGGGCTCGATCACGTAGGGAACGCTCCAACGGCGGTCGGCCTGATCCTGCACCGCTAGCCGGGCGTTCGATTCGTCGTTCGCCAGGACCGTTGCGTCGATGTCGAGGTCGCGTTGGTTCTTGGTGTGCGAGCCGAGATCGAAGTCCGTTCGATTGGCTATTCCTTCGAGTTCCTCCAGGCCGTGGGGAAACTGGTACATCACGTCCACCGTGGCTTTCGAATAGTGGGCAAGTTCGTCCTCGGGCACATGCAGAAGTTTGAGGTTGTTGCCGTTGATGCCCTGCTGCCGCCACCAGTCGAGTCGATCCTCCACCCAGCGTTCATGCCAGTCCTCGTCGGTACCGGGTTCGACGAAGAACTCGAGCTCCATCTGCTCGAACTCGCGTACTCTGAAGATGAAGTTGCGTGGAGTGATTTCGTTGCGGAACGCCTTGCCGATCTGGGCGATGCCGAAAGGCAGTCTCGCCGAAGTGGAGTCCAGGACGTTCTTGAAGTTGGTGAATACGGACTGCGCGGTCTCCGGCCGAAGGTAGGCGAACGAGGAGTCGTCCTCGACGGGCCCCAAGTTGGTCTTGAACATGAGATTGAATGGTCGGGGTTCGGTGATATCCGAAGAGCCGCAACGCGGGCATGCACCGTCGTCGAGGTGGTCGGCGCGCCAGCGGGACTTGCACTGCCGGCAGTCCACGAGCGGATCGGCGAAGGTTTCCTCATGGCCGGAGTAGTGCAGCACTCGAGGGTTCGTGAGTATCGCGGAGTCCAATCCCTCGACATCGTCACGCTCGTACACCATGGAACGCCACCACGCGTTCTTCAGATTGTTCTTCAACTCCACGCCCAGGGGCCCGTAGTCGTAGACGCCTTGGATTCCGCCGTATATTTCGCTCGCTTGGAATACGAAACCCCGACGCTTGCAGAGCGCAACCAGATCCTCCATCGACTGGGCAGGCATTCGAAGTCTTTCCGGGTTTCTTCGCTCGCTACGCCGGTACTTCGGACGGGCTGCCTGAATGCGTCGCATCCGACCAGGCGGTCTCGTCGATTTCGATGCGCGCGAGCAGGGGTTGCCACCAGTCCCGGTTGCTACGGTACCACTGCACGGTTTGTTCGAATCCCGCCTCGAAGTCGACCTCAGGCAGCCAGCCAAGCTCCTCTCGAAGCTTCGTCGAGTCGAGCAGGTAACGACGGTCGTGGCTGGGGCGGTCAGGCACGTAGGTCTTAAGCGAATCGTCCGCGTCGAGCAGTCTCAGAATACGGTCGGCGATGCCCTCGACGTCGACCTCGACGCCGCTGCCGACGTTGTAGGTCTCGCCCACGATGCCGCGCTCGAGTATGAGGTCGATGGCACGGCAGTGGTCGTCCACGTGCAGCCACTCGCGTCGGTTGCGGCTGCTGCGGTAGAGCGTCATGGGTCTGCCCTGGAGAACGCTGACCACGAAGTGCGGTATCAGTTTCTCGGGGAACTGGTAGGGCCCGTAATTGTTCGCGCAGTTGGAGATGGTCACGGGCAAGCCGTAGGTGCCGAAGAATGCGTTCACGGCCAGGTCCGCTCCGGCCTTGGAGGCGTTGTAAGGCGTCCTCGGCACCAACGGTGACGACTCGGTGAATGCATCGTCGCAGTCCAACGGCAGGTCACCGAAGACCTCGCAGGTCGAGACGTGGTGAAATCGCGAAACGTCCGCCGCCAGCGCTGCGCGCATCAACTGCACGGTGCCGACGACGTTGGTCTCGAAGAAGGTTTCGGGTTGGACAACGGCGCGGCTGTTGTGGGACTCGGCCGCAAAATTCACGACGATGTCGATGTCGTGGTCTCGCAGGGCTCCATGGGCGAGGTCGTAGTCGCCGATGTCGCCGTGGACGAACGCATAGCGTCCCGGCGCGCCGGACTCTAGATCCGCAAGGTTGGCAGGGTTCGCCGCATAGGTGAGCAGGTCGTAGTTGACGACTCGGTCGGCGGGGTGCTCGGCTAACCAGTAACGGATGAAGTTGGTACCGATGAAGCCGGAACCACCGGTTACTAGGATGTTGGCCACAGGTGCGAGAGTCTCCCTTGATGCCTTTGCGTCGCGGCGTTGGTCTTTTGAGGTCAGGCCCTTGGACTGTCCACCGCAACCCGAGATGCCTCGGCGTGCGGTCCAGAAGGGTTGCGCATTCTACTCGGTGGTCGCCCGCGGTGTACACGAACGAGCAGCGAGCCGGGTCGGCGGCACGGTCCCCTTGGATCAGCTCGGGTATCGACGCGCCTGTGCACCAAGGAAATCGACGATCGGGCCGGGGAGAGGCTTGGGCGCCGACAGGCAGCGCTCCACGACACCAACCAGGGTTCGGTTGATCGCCCGGTAGCTGTACTGTTGCTGGAACAGGGCTCGGGCACGTTCGACCTGGGGTGACCGTCCCTGTGCGGATGCGCTTAGCCACGAGGCTATCCGCGCGGCGAGGTTGTTGAGGGTCACCGGTTCCACTGCGCCAGCCTCGATCAGGTTCCGCAAGGGCGGTACGTCGGTGGCGATCACTGGCACCTCCATCGCCATGGCGTCAACGATTTTCGCCGGCAGCTGATACTCGGAAACCATGGAATTGGGATCTTGAACAGCGCATACCAGATCCGCGGCGGTCAGAATCTCCGGAAGCCGTTGAAAGGGTTGGTCGGGGATCATGGACAACGCCCTCCCGCCGCGACGCCTGAGTTCGTCCTCGAACGCGCGATCGGGAGGGGTTCCGACGACGACAAGCCGGCAATCGTGGCGACGCCGCACCCGTTTCACGGCGTCGAGAACGTGCAGCAGGCCCTTGTGTGGTCGCGGCGTGCCGGCGAACAAGATGACCTTTTGGTCGGGCTTCAAGCCTAGACGCCTGAGTACGGAGGGCCGGTCGAACTGATTGGGACGAAATGCCGTTTCGTCGCGCGCATGGGGAACGACCACGCCACCGAACCGACGCTGGAGTTCTGCGTTCGACACCAGAAGGCGGTCGGCCGCCGTCAGCAGGTTTTCGGTGTAGCGGGTCCAAGCCTCCTCGAAAGGCTCCTTCAACGCTTTTTCATCTGTTTCGTCTGGGTCGACCAACGGTTCCCGGTTCTCGAAGAAAGCGAGTTCGTAGTCATCGATGTCGATGATGAGCGGGCGATTGCGAACCGCCTTGATCATCAAGCCGGCCTGGACGCTGGGTAGTCGTGCCTTGCACGCAATGACCACGTCGGGGTCGACGCGATGGGCGAGATCCTCGAGGGTGCGCTGGAAGCTGGGGAACGCGGAGCCTGGGATCGACGCGATTCTCAAGTCGCTATCGCGTAGAGGCTTCCAGACTGCGTTGCCGTATCGTGGGAACTGAAAGCCCGCAAGCGTGACCCGATAGCTTCTGGCAAGGGCTTGTGCCAATAGGTGTGCTCGACCCAGGGGATTGTGGCCGACGTCCCAAGCCAGCACCAGTAACGTGGGCATGCTGGCCACCTAATGTACCGGGCGTACCGGCGCTTCTAGACCGAGATCCGGCCTGGCCGCCGACGCGCCGTTTGAGGGTTGACGGGACACTAGGTCGCTGCCGTTCCGAAATACGTCGTGCAAGCCTGTTCCCCCACGTCGGCAGCGTCGCGGGCATCGGCAGCCTAGCCGGGCGTTGAGAGTATTATGCTGCATGGAACGACGGACTAGGCTCGATGATCCGCACTACGATTTTCACCTCTGTGAACAAGCTCTACGAGATGTTCGTTGTGCCGTTCGTCGTGACCAGCCTGATTCACAACGACGATGCACGCGTCGAAGTGTGCCTTGAGGACGCAGCGGAGTTCGAGTCGAACAACGCGGATGCAATCGACATTTTGGATCGACACTTTGGAGCGGACCGCTTCTTGTTTCGAGACATTGTGGCAGGCATCGGCATACCGTCCCCGAACACCGTCCGGTTTCTCGAGACGCCCCAGGTCAACACCGAGTTCACCTACATCGGTGATGTCGACATCCTGATCCTGGAGGCCATCAGCCCCATACACATCGCTCGGATGAGTGACTCGGGCTTGCCCTACAGCAATGTCCAGCGTGACGGTAGAGAGGCTCTGAGCGGGTTGCACTTCACGCGGAGTGATGCGTATTACCCGGTCGAGATTCCCGCCGATGCCGACCTGAATCTCGACGAGGCTCTCCTTTACCAGCTCGTTACGAGGCGTGGTCTGCCCTTGCCGCCCGGTGGTTTGGGCCGGCCCACACACGGCTATCACCTAAGTCCCAACCGAGCTCCGCTTCCCACCGCCGTGGATGGCTATGCCCCGGCTGGCTGGGGCGTCGAGTCGAAGGCACGTCTCGAGTTCTACTGTGCCTTGCGCCGTCATCGCGCCTGGCGTGAAGTTCGCCGCCACCTAGACCGGCGGTTTCACGTGTTGCTCGGACTCCTAGAACTTGCCTTGGCAAGTAAACACCCGAGCTTCGAGTCGAATCAAAATGGTGAAGTCTCGGCGCTGCTCGACGATGTCTCGCTGGTCCGGGGGGTCATTGCGAATGAGAGTCCGTTCCAGAACGAAAGTGAACCCGACAAACGGAGATTCCGCCAGCGGTGGCGGTGGCCAGGGGAGGTGTTGTCGTCGAGACGGTCGAGGTTGGCGCGAGACGGTCGTCGTCGGCAATGAGCCTCACTTCGCTTCGAATCAGCCTCTTGCTGCGGGCACCTCGTCATTGGACAAGGCTGCGCGTAGAGCGTAGCCCGATGCGTCGCTTGGGGTTGGGGCTCGTAGGGTCGAGCGATTGACAGCCTATGGTGGTGGCCTTAACTTGCCGATGGCTTGGTTCCTAAGTTGTATCCCGGCTCCTAGTGACCAAAAGGAGGTCGCATGATCCATCGTTCGATAGTCAACTGCGTGGTCGTGGTCGTGCTCGCGGTTTCGTCGGCGACGCTGCCAGCGAGCGCGACGGTCGAGGGAATCACCACAACGGTCACCCGAACCCTTTCCGTTTCCGACTACCGGTGGGGCGGCTGCGCCGTACGGCTGGCGGACCACCCTAGCGAGACGGGCTTGAATTGTTCGAGTGACTGGGTGACGTTTAGCTGCACGGGCGACCACGCGACCAAGTCCGCTGCGGCGCGCAACTACGATGCTGCCTTGATGGCGTTCGCCCTAGGCAGGAGCGTTCGGGTCTGGATCGACGACGAAAAGACCCACAACGGCTTGTGTTTCGTCAATAGGATCGACGTACTGAGCCCATGAAGTGGCGGTCGCCTCTGGGCGCGATTCTTGCCCTGGCCGTAGTGGCGGGTGCTGTAGGCGCTCGCATGTGGATGGACTCGGGCGACCTCCCGGACGATTCGAGCAAGCGCGTCGATGGGTCTAGGCTGCACGCCGAAGGGCGGCACCGGGTAGTGGCCTCGGCGACCGCGCGACCTGAGCAAGGCCGCGGGGATTTGGACGAGGGCTCTACGGTCTCATACATCGGCGAACCCTTGGATCCCGATGCCGAACACTCACCCCCGAATAGCGAAACGCGGCATATCGGGGACTTCCTAGACCCGGGTGGCGACCACGTTGGTGGTGGGAAGGGGCCCACGCTCCACATTGGCGTTCCGCGTGACCCCGAGGACGACTGGCGACCGGTGCCTGGCGCCGGGCTACGACACATCGGCGAACCGATGGGTCCGGACTCTCCGGTCGTTGGGCAAGCCCCTGCCGCACACATCGGTGAGCACCTCGAACCTCCCGCGGAGGGCGTGGCGTGGCGCGGAAGATAGGGGTCGCTTGGATGGCCAAGACAGGACTGCTCGCCAAGTTCGCCTTCTTCATCGGCCTAATCGCTGCGGTCGCTTTGCCGGTGGGCGCCTTGGGACACCGCGTTCGCCTGTGGGACCACATGATGGGCCTCACCCTGGTGTTCAGCGGCACGGTGCTCGCGGTGTTGGCTCTTGTACTCGGGGCCGCCGCGTTCATTTTCGCTCTAACCCGGAAACGCCCGGCGGACAGGGTGCCGGCGCTGGTGGGCGTCGTGGCGGGGGTGCTGGTCCTCGGGTGGATGGCGGTGCAGTACAACAAGGCGATCTCGGTCGTGCCGACCCACGACATCTCCACGGACGTGGTGGATCCGCCGGCTTTCGACGTGCTCGTCGAACGTCGACCGCCGGGTTCCAACTCGCTGGTATTCACCGATGAAGAGGCGGCGATGCAGGTCGAGGGATATCCGGACGTCGCCACCATCGTCTCCTCCGGAGAGGTCGAGGGCGACTTGGCCCGCGCGACGGACATCGCACGTGCGCTCGGTTGGGAGATCGCCAACGAGGATGCCGGGCTAGGCATCGTTGAAGCTGTCGACACGACCTTCTGGTTTGGCTTCAAGGACGACATCGTCATCCGGGTGCGGAGCACGGATGACGGTTCGGTCGTGGACCTGAGATCCGTATCCCGCGTGGGCTTGGTGGATCTCGGTGTGAATGCAGAGCGCATTCGCGAGTTCCGGCGGCGTTGGGCAAGCGCTACCGACTGACGCTCGCCCGCAAGGCCTCGTCGATCAGCGAGATAACCTGCGCAACACGTGCCTCCCAGGAGTTCTCCTTCAACAGCTCGCTGATCCTCGACGAGTCCGCCGGAGGCCCGCTCGCGAGACACGCCTCGATCCGGTCGACGAATTCGCTCGCCGTCTGGCCAACCCGGACGAATTCTCCGGCGGCGCCGGCGTTGGCGATCGGCGTCGCGACGATGGGTACGCCGAGGGAGAAGTAGACGTACAGCTTCAGCGGGTTCATGTGCCGGGTCAGTGCGTTGTCGAGATGCGGGACGATCGCGACGTCGAAGTGGCGGATAAACCGCCGGGCCTCGTGGTAGCGGCGGACGCCGAGGAGATGCACGTTGGGACGGTTGCCCAATTCGCGCAGCGGATTGTCGCGGGCAGCCGAACCGATGAACACGAATTGCCATCCGGGCCGCGCGGCGACGACGGCTGCCACGAGGTCGACATCGAGACGTACCGCCTCGAGGTTGCCGACGTAGCCGATGATGGGCTTGGCCAGGCGGCGAAGTTCCTGCGGCTGCTTCCATGTCTCTGCCTCGTCGACGGCCTCGGCCGCGTTGGGAACGACATGGATCTGGTCGTTGTAGGAGAGCATCGCCTCGCGCACGCTCTCGCAGTTCGCCAGCACCACGTCGGCGAGGCCTAGGACGTCCGCGTAGTTTCGGTCGACCGCGTTCCGCTCGTCCGCACCCAAGGGCCACAGGCGCTGGTCGTCGATGACGTCGGCAACCACAAGATCCGGTCGCAGCCGGTCATGGATTTCCGCGAAATCGGGCACGGTCGGACACACCCAGCACACGGTTCGTCGTTCGCCCAAGCCACGCCGGCGCAGGGTGCGATCCAGGTAGTCCGCGAAGCTCCCGCCGGTCCCCAGGCGGCGGAACAGCGTGCCCAATCCACGACGTCTGCTGTCGAGTCGCAGGAACGTATCGAACCGAACCTTGCCGACGTCGGCAAGGCGCAGCTTGCGGGCGAGGGTCTGGCGCATCACGGCGATCGCCTCGGTACCGCGGAAGCCGAGGGAGCGTGGGTAGCGGAGCCATTGGCGTACGTCGGCGGGTGCGTCGAAGTGGAAGATGCGGTGTATGCGCGGATCCCGGGCCAGGTACTTGACGAACATGTCCTGGCGGCGGCCGTAGATGCCCGTGTCGTTCTGCTTCCAGAAAAAGACGATGTCGAGTTCGTCGGAAATCGTCGGGTCCCTACTGCTCGTTCGCGGCCGCGTCGGCGAGGTGCGCCGGGCTCGTGTCGGCGTGCAACAGCGCGAACGCAGGGCCGCCGCGCCCGACGCCGGCGATCCCGGCGAGATTGGGGTTGTAGAAGGGGTCGCGTGGCATTCGGCGTGCCACCAACGCCGCGAGTCGGCGGTGATCGTCGGGGTCGGTCTGCCGCGCCCGGGTCTGGCTTTCGTGGTGGTGCAGAACGACGTCCGCTGCATAGATGTTGGCCAGGCCCAGGGCGTGCGCCCTGAGGCAGAACTCCACGTCTCCGGAGATCGGGAACCGCTCGTCGAACCGACCCACCTTGGCGATGGTCCGCCGGCTCACGGCCATGCACGCGCCGCTGACCGCCGCGACGTTCCGGGGCATGAGCGGGGAGACGAAGGCGTGGTCGTCGAACGAGGGGCGGATGCCCCGGTAGAGCAGGTCGGCGAGGTCGCCGCTTCCGACGACGAGACCGGCGTGCTGGATGCTTCCGTCGTGATAGAGCAGGAGCGGTCCTACGGCCCCGGCATCTGGACGCAGGGCGTACTCGGCCAGCCGGTCAAGCCAGCCTTCGGTGATCGACTCGGTGTCGTTGTTGAGAAACACGAAGACTTCGGCGGTGCCGACCTCGATGGCCAGGTTGTTCAACCATGACCAGTTGAAACGTCCTTGCGCGCCGAGGACGCGCACACCATTGCGCTTCTCCAGGTCCGCGAGCCAGTCGCGGGTCTCGGGCTCCTCGGACCCGTTGTCGACGACCAGGAGTTCGATTCGGTCCGGGTCGTTCGTCCCGTAGAGGGTATCCACGCACGGTGCGAGCAGGTCGAGGCGGTCGCGTGTCGGGACTACCACGCATGCGCGCGTACGGGGATCCGCTCCAAACCGGCACTGCCAGGGCGTGGACGGCCCGGGCACGTTCAAGCCGGCGTCGTCGCCGTGGCGTGCTTTGAGGAATTGTCCGATGGTGGCGGAGGGGCCGTCCGGGGCGGGCGGCGGGCGCAATGCGTGACTTGCGACCACCGGCACGTGCTCGATGCGGGACGCATGGGACACCCACCGGAGCAAGGTGCCGTGCGGATCGTCGAAGTCCCACTGGCCGGCCTTGCGGAGCAGAGCGGGGGAGACCGCGACACAGTCCGACAGGTAGTCGTCGTAGAGGAACAGATCGAGGGTGAAGCCGGGTTTGAAGCGCGGTCGCCGACGCCGGCCCTGTAGATCGATCTCGTCGGCGTCGCCGTAGACGAGGTCCGCGCCCCCTTCGATGGCTTCCGAAAGGGCAGCCAGGGCGGGCGGGTTGGGGCACGAGGTGGTCCCGAGAAAGACCAGCCCGGTACAGTTGCCGGGCACCGGGGTCGCGTCGGGCCGAAAGTCGCCAAGGGTCGTAGCGGCGGCGACCCCTGCCTCGGCGAGCATCTCGATTGCCGAGTCGGCGCGTGGTGACCGGGCGTGCAAGAACACGCGGTCGTTGAACGCGCATGACGCCAGTCGCGGGAGAAGCACGCCGAGTTCGGCGTCGTCCAGATCCCCCGGGGCAGCCACCACGATGAGTCTGCTCGGTTCGCGGGGCACGCCATCCGGTTCCACTTCCGAGAGCCACCGCCGATACGCGCGGTCCCGATTGCGACCGCCGATGGCAACCAGCCCGATCAGCGCCCCGTAGGCGCTCCGCCAGCCGCCACGGGCGAAGCTGCGGGCCAAGTGTCGCAGCAGTCTGCGCCAGCCGCCGACCGGGCGCCGCGCGACGCCGAGCGCCGCCGCAAGTCGGAGAAACCGGCCAAGACGTGTCACACCGGCTCCTCGTAGAGGGCGACGAGGCGGTCGATGTGACGGTCCGGTGTGGCCGTCTCGGCGTACTTGGCGCGCCCGGCGGTGCCCAGGCGCTGGGCCGTTTCGCGATCATCGAGCAGCAGGCGTAGCTTGGTCGTCAGGTCGGACACGTCACCCCGTCGGAAAATGAGGCCCGTCTGCCCGTCATCGACCAGTTCGGGAAGCCCGCCCACGGACGTGGCGACGACGGGGCGTCCGTGGGCCATGGCCTCGATGGCGACCAGGCCTGAGCTCTCCAAGCCGAGGCTGGGGATCACCACAAGGCGCGCACGGCGGTAGCGGTCCGCCAACTCCTGCTCGCCTAGTTGCCCGAAGAAGTGGATGCGGGGGACGTTCGCTGCGGCTGCCTCGAGTTCGGCTCGATCGGGCCCGTCGCCCGCGATCCATAGCTCGGCGTCGGCATACTCGTCGGCGAGTGCCGCGTAGGCGGCGATCAGCACATCGACACCCTTGTGCGCTATCAGCCCGCCCGCGTAGAGCATCGCCCGCGACTCTGGAAGCGGACACTCTGGGACGGCGATCAGCGACCGGAAGTTGCCGAGCATGCGAACGTCGGCGGAGCCGAGGCAGCGGCGCAGGCGGGTAGCGAGATTCTGGCTGGGCGCGATGAAGCGGTCGACGAACCGGGGGTCCATAAATCCTCGGCCGTAGAGCAGCCAGCCCTCGGTCAGAAGCAGCTTCCAGTTCATGCAGCCGTGGTTGAGCGCGGTGAAGACCGATCGTCCCGCGCAGGACTCGGCGTGCCTGCAGTAGGCGGTGGGCTGGACCAGGCAGTAGTCGTGCACCGTCTGGACGACCCGGAATCCGCGAGACGCGGTGAGGATCGTCAACGGATACCGATAGTTGTTGTGCAAATGGACAACATCGGGTCGTACTGCGGCAATGCGGCCTCGGAGGGCGCGCCACAGGGCAGGGTAGACGGCGGCATGCCGCATGAACCAGCGCAGCCAACCGGCGTGGGGGACTGCGAACGCCCGGTGCCGTTCCTGGGCGTCGGCTCGATGGCCCGTCGGCTGACGCCGATCCGCGGCGACCCCCTTGGGCGTGTCCCGTATCGTGAACCAGTGGACCTCGTGTCCGGTGGCCTCGAGTTCCCGGGTCACGTCGATGATATAGCGCTCGCAGCCGCCGACGACTTCGTCCGGGTCGTTGTCGTTCACCATGAGGATCTTCATGGCGCGACACCTAGGAGGGTTCTGAACAAGCCGTAGGGGCGACCCTTGTGGTCGACCGTCTTGACCAACCGACACCGTGAGGGTTGACGTGACACTAGAACTTCAGCAGCGAAGCGTGTAGGTCAGCGAGATTCACTACCCCCACGGCGTTGTACCCCTTCATGTGGCCGGCGCACTCGCCCGGGTTGAACACCAGGCGCCTGCCGGTCCGCTCGAGGCGGTGGAAGTGGGTGTGTCCGTGCAGGGCGAGGTCGTGGTCGGCGGGAGAGAGCGCATCGAGATCCCGCGGATCGTGGACCACCACGATCCGCCGGCCCGCCCAGGTCACTTCCAGGGGCGGGTCCGCAAAGTTGAAGCCGTGTGCGCGTGCGCTGGCTTCCAGGTCATCGCGCTCGACGTCGTTGTTGCCGAACACGCCCACCAGCGGCGCATCGAGCTCGGCCAGCACATCAAGGGTCTTCGCGCGTGTGATGTCGCCCGTGTGCACGACCCGGTCGACGCCGGCGGCGTTGAACAGCTTGACGATTTCGCGGACGTTGGCGAGATTGTTGTGGGTGTCGCTGACGACGCCGATTCTCATACGGCACACCACGGGCGCTGCTTACGCCCGCACGGCGCATCTGGATCCTCCGGTTGGCTTCGGTTTGCAGTGCGCGAGAATGCGGAGCACCCTCGGTCGCGACCGCAGGGCGCGCCTACGCGGCTTCCAGGATGTGGATCCCGCACGCGCTGCCGAGACCGATGACGTGGGTCATCCCGATGCGGGCGCCCTCGACCTGGCGCTGTCCGGCGTTGCCGCGCAGGTGGGTCGACACTTCGTAGATGTTCGCGATCCCGGTGGCGCCGAGGGGATGGCCCTTGGAGAGCAGCCCACCGGAGACGTTCACCGGAACGCGGCCGCCTAGCGCTACGTCGCCGTCGTCGATCAGCCGTCCAGCCTCGCCGTCGCCACACAGCCCGAGGTTCTCGTAGTGCAGGATCTCCGCGGTGGCGAAGCAGTCGTGCAGTTCGATGAGGTCGATGTCGTCCGGCCCGAGGCCCGCCATCTCGTAGGCCGCTGCGGCCGCCTTGCGGGTGCAGGTGTTGACGTCGGGCATGACGAGGTCGCGCTCCTGCCAGGGATCCGAGGTGAGCACCGAGGCGCGCACCTTGACCGCGCGGTCCATGAGGCCGAGCTCGCGCGCCTTCTTCTCCGAGGCGATGACCGCTGCGGCCGAGCCGTCGACGTTCACCGAACACATCAGCTTGGTGTTCGGGTACGAGATCATCTCGGCGTTCATCACCGTCTCGAGCGGTGTTTCGATCTGGTACATGGCCTTCGGGTTCATGGTCGAGTGGTGGTGGTTCTTCACCGACACCTTGGCGAACTGCTCGAACGTCGTGCCGTATTGACGAGTGTGCTCCATGCCCGCCTCGGCGAACACCGAAGGCATGGTGCCGGAGCCCAATAGCCCCTCCTTGGAGATGCCGCGGCTGCCGCCGCCGCCCCCGAGAAGCCCCTTGCCCATCTGTTCGACGCCGACTGCGAGGACGATGTCGTAGAGATCCGCCTTGACCGAGGCCCACGCCTCCCGGAACGCCGTCGCGCCGGTGGCGCAGGCGTTGGCGACGTTGACCACGGGTATCCCGGTCTGGCCGATCTCCTGCAGGATGCGCTGGCCGACCATGCCGCTCGCCTGGCCGAGGTTGCCGCAGTACAGAGCCTGCATGTCCTGGATGGAGAGCCCGCAGTCGTCGAGCGCCAAGAGCGCCGCCTCCGAGCCGATTTGTGGGACCGATTTCTCGGGAAACCGTCCGAATTTGATCATGTCCACACCGACGATGTAGGCGTCTGCCATGTTGAATGCTCCTAAGGTTGTTCGCTCAATTGGCTCGGGGTCTGAAGAAGTAGGACAGGTACGAGTTGCCGTCGGCATCCTTGCGCCCTAAGGCGTCGTCGTAGACCACGTCCACGGGCATGCCGAAGTCGATCTTGGCGGGATCCGGCTCAACGTCGATCAGGTTGCCCTTGACCGTGCCGCCGCCCTCGAGGTCGACGATAGCCGAGACGTAGGGCACGTCGATCCCCGGAAACGACCGGTGAACTATGCAGTACGAGTACAGCTCGCCCTGGTTGGACAACCGCACCGGCTCCATCCGGCCCCGGGCTCCGCACTTCGAGCAGTTGTCGCGTTCGCCTAGAAATGTGGCGCCGCACGAACCGCAACGGGTTCCTTCCAGATACGGCTCGCCGTCGTCCGGAATCTTCAGGTACGCCACCGCTGGCAACGGTTTGTCCGCCATCCCTCCCATAAAACAAAATGCA
>VXPO01000137.1:0-4392 GCA_009839505.1 Gammaproteobacteria bacterium | reverse complement strand
CACCCCCCCCTCCCGCCGAGTGGTCGCCCCCCCCAACACAAAAAAAAAAACTCCGGTTCGTTGTCTCTGGGGGCGCCCCCCCCCTCCGCGCCCCCCGTTCCCAAGTCCCAAGCTCGTGAGAATGTCGGTTTACGCCGATAGCGTCAATGGGGACGGTCGATGGTCCGCCGAGCCGCACGTCCTGCCTGAACATGTTGAAGTCGTGCGCATGCTGGCCGAGTCCGAAGAGAGGGCGCGTCGGTCCGAGGCGGAACGGCGAGCCGCCGAACGCCGGATCGAGGAATTAGAGACCATCCTGCGCCGGTCCCGGCCGGACGGCTGATGCCCGACAGACCGCCCGGTCTGGAGCGACTACGCGGTTCCCCGCTTTGGCGTGGCGACCGCCAAGCGGTCGCGTCTTACACCCCGAGCCGCTGATGCATGATCGGGCTCGTGGTGGTGTACTGCAGATGCACCTTCTCGTCGGGATTGAGTCGCGCCTTGATGGCGAAGGCCGCCAGCGCCGCCTCGTGGAAGCCGGACAGGATGAGCTTCTTCTTGCCCGGGTACGAGGCAATGTCGCCGATGGCGTAGATCCCTGGCACGTTGGTCTCGAAGCGCTCCGTATCCGTGCGGATCTGGTTCTTGTCGAGTTCGAGACCCCACTGGGCAATGGGTCCGAGCTTGGGCGAGAGCCCGAAGAACACCAGCGCGTGGTCGACATCGACCTTGGTGACCGACTCGTCGGTGTGGCGGATGTGGAATCGCTCCACCGTTCCGTTCGGTGCCTCGAAGTCGACGCAGTTGCCGACCATGAACCGGACCTTGCCGGCAGCCTCCAGTTCGCGCATGCGTGACACGGTGGCCGGCGCGGCGCGGAACCGGTCGCTGCGGTGTACGAGGGTCAGGGACTTGGCGTGGGGGGCGAGTTCAACCGTCCAGTCGAACGCGGAATCGCCGCCGCCGAGCACCAAGAGGTCCTTGCCGTGATGCGCGGTCGGGGTGCGGATTCGGTAGAAGACCTGCTTGTCGAGATAGTCGTCGACCCCTGCGACCCTTAGCGGCATGGGTTGGAACGAGCCGACCCCGCCCGCGATCACGACCGCCCGGGTGATGAGTTCCTCGCCGCGGCTTGTGGCGACGCGGAAGCGCTCGGCGTCGAGGGCCTCGACCTCGGTCACCTGGCTCTCTAGGTGGAACACGGCGTCGAAGGGCCGGATCTGGTCCATAAGCTTGTCCACGAGTTCCTGGGCGTCGCAGACGGGAATCGCCGGAATATCGTAGATCGGCTTGTCCGGATAGAGTTCGGCGCATTGCCCGCCCGGCTCCGGTAGGGCGTCGATGATGTGCGCCTTCAGGCCGAGAAGGCCGAGTTCGAAGATCTGGAACAGCCCGCAGGGGCCAGCACCGACGATAACGGCGTCTGTCTCTTTGCTCAAAGGAAAAGGTCTCCGTTGGGTTGTCAGGGAATGAAGCCGTTTTCCCGCAGCAGCGCGAGAATACGTTCAGCGCAGGCCTCTACGTCGAGTTCGTCGGTGGCCAGCACGAGGTCGGGTGCCGCGGGCTTCTGGAACTCGGAACTGACCCCGGGAACGCTCGCTTGGCCGCTCTCGGCCGCGACGTAGAGTCCCACCTCGTCGCGCTGCTTCAGTACGTCGAGCGGGGCGGTCAGGTAGACCTCGAGGAAGCGTTCGGACCCAATGGTGTCCCGGGCACGTTCGCGGATCGCTTCCTCGGGGGCTACGAAGGCGGTCAGGCAGATCAACCCCGCATCGTTCATCAGCCGCGCGGTCTCGGCCGCGCGACGCAGGTTCTCCGAACGCTCGGTGGCGGAAAAACCGAGGTCGCGGCTCATGCCGAGTCGAAAGCCCTGGCCGTCGAGTACGCTCGCGAGATGTCCGGCGTCGAACAGCTTGCGCTCCACGGCATGGGCGATGACCGTCTTGCCGGACTTGGCCAGCCCGGTCAACAGCACCGTCACCGGCCGCTGGCCGAGGCGGGCGGCGCGTTCGGCCGGAGCCACGCGGCTCGGCGCCGCCTGCAGTTCGCCATGGGGAGCCTCGTCCCAGGCGGCGGCGTTCAACGAGCCCCCGGGGGGCAGCATCATTCCGGCACCGACGGTGGCGTTGGACAGCCGGTCGATGAGGATCAGGCCGCCGAGAGTCCGGTTGGCGGCGTAGGGCTCGAACACGATGCGTTCCGACAACGCCAGTTCGGCGCGGCCGATCTCGTTCAAGCGGAGTGTCGTGGCGTTCTCGTGTGCCAGCGTCTCCACGTCGACGCGGTAGCGAACGGCACGCACGTGGCCGACGACCTGGCGGGTTCCCTGCTTGACGAGATAGGGCTTGCCCGGAACCAGTGGTTCCTCGGACATCCACACCAGGTCGGCGTCCACACGGTCGGACGAGTGCGGCAACTCCCGGGGTGCCGCGAGCACGTCGCCGCGGCTGACGTCGATGTCGTCGGCGAGCGTTAAGGTCACCGCCATCGGCGCGAACGCCTCGTCGAGGTCGCCGTCCATGGTGACGACTCGCGCCACGGTGGAGGACCGTCCCGACGGCAGCGCCGTGACCGCATCACCGGGGCGAACCACGCCGCCGGCGATGGAGCCGCTGTAGCCCCGGAACCCGGGATCGGGTCGGTTGACGATCTGTACGGGGAGGCGGAAGCGCTCGACATCCTGGTCGGCGGCGACGTGGATGGTTTCCAGCAGGTGCATCAACGTCGCGCCCTGGTACCAGGGCATGTTGGTGGACTGCCGCACCACGTTGTCGCCGTGCAGCGCCGAGAGCGGAATGAAGTGCAGTTCGTCCACCGCCAGTTGCGATGCGAAGTCGGTGTAGGCGTCGCGGATCTCCTCGAACGCGTTCTCGGCGTAGTCCACCTCGTCCATCTTGTTGACCGCCGCGACGAGATGGCGGATGCCGAGCAGACGGGCGATGAACGTGTGCCGGCGGGTCTGGGGAAGGACCCCGTTGGCCGCATCGATGAGGATCACGGCGACGTCGCAGCGCGAGGCGCCGGTCGCCATGTTGCGGGTGTACTGCTCGTGGCCCGGGGTGTCGGCGATGATGAACTTGCGCTTGGCAGTGGCGAAATAGCGGTAGGCGACATCGATGGTGATGCCCTGCTCGCGCTCCGCCTGCAGACCATCCACCAACAGCGCAAGGTCGACGCCGTCTCGCTGGGTGCCGGCGGTCTTGCTGTCCCGGCGAACGGCGTCGAGCTGGTCTTCGTAGATCAGCTCCGAGTCGTGCAGCAGTCGACCGATCAAGGTGCTCTTGCCGTCGTCGACGCTGCCGCAGGTGAGAAAGCGCAGAATCTCCTTGCGTTCGTGCCGCTTGAGGTAGGCGTGGATGTCGGTGCCGGCCTCCATCAGAAGTAGCCCTCGCGCTTCTTCTGTTCCATGGAACCGGTGGCATCGTGATCGATGACCCGGCCCTGCCGCTCGGAGTGGGTGGCGAGCAGCATCTCCTGGATGATCTCGGGCAGTGTCGCGGCTTCGGACTCGATCGCCCCGGACAGCGGATAGCAGCCCAGCGTCCGGAAGCGCACCGAACGCATCTCCGGTTCTTCGCCTTCGTCGAGCGGCATGCGGTCGTCGTCGACCATGATCAGCATGCCGTCGCGCTCGACCACCGGGCGGCGTGCGGCGAAGTACAGCGGCACGATGTCGATGCCTTCCTGGTAGACGTACTGCCAGACGTCGAGTTCGGTCCAGTTGGACAACGGGAAGACGCGCACCTCCTCGCCGGGGTTGATGTGACCGTTGTAGAGGCTCCAGAGCTCGGGCCGCTGGTTCTTGGGATCCCAGCGGTGGTTCGCGTCGCGCAGCGAGTAGACCCGTTCCTTGGCGCGGGATTTCTCCTCGTCGCGGCGAGCGCCGCCGAAACACGCATCGAAACCGTGCTGGTCCACCGCGTCGCGCAGTGCCTGCGTCTTCATGATGTCGGTGTACTTCTTGCTACCGTGGGTGAAGGGCGTCACCCCGGCATCGCGACCCTCCTCGTTGATGTGCACGATCAGGTCGAGCCGAAGCTCGCGCGCGATGCGGTCCCGGAAGGCGATCATGTCGCGGAACTTCCAGGTGGTGTCCACGTGCAGCAGTGGAAACGGCGGCCTCGCCGGATAGAACGCCTTCCTCGCGAGGTGCAGCAGCACCGAGGAGTCCTTGCCGATGGAGTAGAGCAGTACCGGGCGCTCGAACTCCGCCACCACCTCGCGGAAGATGTGGATGCTCTCGGCTTCGAGCTGCTTTAAGTGGCTGAGGGAGTGGCGCGGCACGTCGAGCACCGGGATGGGTGGGTGGGGTCGCGTATTGTGTGTGTGTTATACACAAATACGACCCCACGAGACGGTGAGGGATGTGGGGTTGGGGCGAGTGGGGGGTTAAAAATATAGGGGGGGGGGGGG
>VXPO01000171.1 GCA_009839505.1 Gammaproteobacteria bacterium | reverse complement strand
TATACCCGCGGGGGGGTGGTGGGCTGGGTGGTGTTGCTACTCGACTTGGGCCGGGGGGGCCGCCACCGCGTGCAGGGTGGGCGGTTCGACACCCTTTTGAAGGAGCTCCTGCGCCGCCTCATCCGAAGGGCCGGCCCGAGCGGCCGCTAACCACGCGGCCTGCGCTTCGACATAGCCTTGGACCAGCGCCCAGTCCGGACCGAAATGGGCCGTGATCGCGTCGAAGGCCAATTGATGCGCCTCGTCCGACGGGGGAGTCCGGTTGACGACGAACTCGGCGGCGTCGAGCAGTCTCTCGCCGTTCGACTCGATGATCGCCACGGCAGCAGCAATGGCGGGGGCAATGTCGGGAATCGGGCCGAGTTCCTGCTCCAGGCGTTCCTTCTCTTGTGTGGAAACGTCCGCTTGGCGTATTTCTGATTGCTTGGTCCAATGCGCCTGGACCGCATCGTTGTACGCGCCGATGGCATTCCAATGGTCCGATTCGCTCGGCCCGTCGCGCTCGCAGGCGGCTACCACAAGCAGCGGCAGCAAAACCAGGATCGGCGAGCGGCCGAGGAAGGGCCGCCGGAAGCACACGTCCGGTGCTGAATGATTCAGTTTCATAGCCTTGTCTCCAGAAGCGTGGACAAGCGGCCCGTGGGCACCATAGACAACGCTGAGAACCGGAGCAACGTTTCCATCTCAACCTCCTTCGCACTTGCTCTCGTCCTTGCGGCACGACGCTCGACCAGCGCGACTGCTAGCATGCGCGACCATGAGATCGCATCCACCCACGCCGGCCGTCGTAGCGGTGGGCTTGGCCCTCCAAGCGGCCGTGGTCGCCGATCAGCCCACCGACGATGCCCGCTGGACGACGACCCTGGAACGGGTATCTACCTCGATCGTCACGCTCCTCGTGGACCACACGCGGGCCTTCGAGGATTCCTCGAACATGACCACGGAGGGCACCGGCGTCGTCGTGGACGCCGAGCGGGGCCTGATCCTCACCAACCGGCACATCATCGGTGTCGGCCCCGTCAACGCGACGGCAGTCTTCCTCAACCAGGAGGAGGTGGAACTCCAGCCAGTATGGCGCGACCCGGTCCACGACTTCGGCTTCTTCCGCTACCAGCCCGAAGACGTGAAGTTCATTCAACCCGAGGCACTCGTTCTCGATCCTGACGCGGCCCGTGTGGGCCTGGACATTCGCGTCGTAGGCAACGACGCCGGCGAACGGCTGTCAATCCTGTCGGGGACAATCGCACGGCTCGATCGCGAGGCACCGGAGTACGGCAGGGCACGCTACAACGACTTCAACACGTTCTACATACAGGCCGCGTCCGGTACATCGGGCGGCTCGTCCGGCTCCCCGGTGGTGGACATTGAAGGCCGGATCGTCGCCTTGAACGCCGCCGGTCGCGGCGACGCCGCAACCAGCCTGTTCCTGCCGGTGACCCGGGCGAGGCGTGCCTTGGACCTCATCGTCCGTGGCCTGCCGGTGCCCCGGGGAACCCTGCAGACCACGTTCCAGCAGACGAGCTTCGCCGAACTCCGTCGCCTAGGTCTTTCGGAAGCGACCGAACGCCGGGTACGGCAAACCAAGCAGGACGGCACGGGACTGCTGGCCGTGAAGGAATCGGTGCCAGGCTCGGCCGCCGATGAGCGTCTCGAACCCGGTGACATCGTGGTCGCTGTCAACTCCATCGTCGGCAGCTCCTTTCCCGAGCTCGCCGATGCGCTGGATAACCATGTCGGTGGGAGCGTGGTTCTCGCCGTGGAGCGCGCGGGGACGGCACATGAGTTCACGCTTCCCGTCGACGACCTGAACCGGTTCGTGCCCAGCGAGTATCTCAGCGTGGGAAGCGCGCTCCTGCATCCGCTGTCCTACCAGCAGGCGCGGCACTTCCCCCGATCGGTCGACGGCGTGGTGGTGGCTTGGTCGGGCCAGTTCCTCAATACGGGCGGCATCCCCAGGCAGAGCGTGATCACGACGGTCGATGGCGTGGACATCCACGATCTCGACGGCATCGAGGCCGCGATGTTGAGCGTCCCGTACGGCGCCGACACCACGATTCGCTACATCGCCATGGACGATCCACTGACGCCCCAGACGACCACGGCGAAACGGCCCGGGCGATGGTGGTTGGAACGCCGTTGCTCGCGCGAATCGGACGCCTCGCTTGGTGAAACCTGGCGTTGCCGGCCACTGGCGGATCCCGCCGAGCGAGACAAGCCCCCAAGTCCACCCACGTTGCCGGGGACCTCCGCGCCTGGCGCCCTTGAAGACGCCATGGTCGTGGTCGACTTCGACATGCCTTTCGGCATCCGGGGTCACGACGCGGGGCGATATCGTGGTGCGGGGTTGATCGTCGATGTCGAACGCGGCTGGGTCGTGGTGGACCGGTCGACGGTCCCCGACGCCATCGGTGACCTGTCGATCACCTTCGGCGGCCTGCTGCGGGTGCCGGGCGAAGTCCGCTACATCCATCCCCTGCACAATCTGGCCGTGGTGTCCTACGACCCGGGCGACATCGGCGACACGCCGGTTGCCGAAGCGCAACTCTCCTCGGAACCCCTGCGTTCGGGACAACGCCTGTCGTTCCTCGGCCTGGACGGCGAACTGCGCATCCGGCGACAGCCGGTGGAGGTGGCGTCGGTGGGTGCGTTGTCGTTGAAGCCGGACAGCTCATTGACGTTCCGCGACTACAACATCGAGGTGGCTTCACTGGTCAACGAGCCGGATTTCATCTGGGGCGGCGTGCTCCTGAACGGCGACGAGGTCGCGGCCCTGTGGGCCTGGTGGCTCGGGTTCGACGACAGCGAGCCGGGCAGCGTCCCCGCCGAACTCATCGCCGATACGCTCGAGCATCTGCGCTCGGGTACGACGCTGCGTTCCCTGGAGGTCGCCTGGGAATACCTGCCGCTGGTGGAGGCAAGACGGCGCAACATGCCCGAGGCCTGGTTGGACCGCTATGCCCGGAACGGGACGAACCGGCGCTTGTTGGCCGTCGCGCGCGTCGTGGCCGGATCGCCGGCAACCGGGCAACTGGTCGCGGGGGATGTGCTGCTCGCCATCGACGGCATATCCGCCACCAGCTTCCGCGAGGCCGAGCGACTGACCCAGCTTCCCGAGGTCCGTGTGGAAGTCCTGCGCGACGGTGCCGTCGTCGAGGTGGTCGTCGATACCGTGGCACTCGACGGCAATGGCATTGACCACGTGATCTCGTGGGCCGGCACGCTGGTCGAACCACCGAGTCGGGCGCTCTCACTCGACCTGGGGGTCGCCCCTGAAGGCGTCTACTCCTCCTGGCAATGGTGGGGCTCCCCCGCCGTGCGCTACGGACTCGGACGCGTTCTGCGGATCGTCCGGATCGGCGACCAGCCGACTCCGGACCTCGATTCGTTCGCCGCTGCGGTCAAGGGCCTGCGCCACCGGGACGCCGTGCGCATTCACGCGTTGAACCGGTTCGACGTGCCGGTGGTCCACACCCTGCGGGTGGACCAGCGCGACTGGCCCACCTACGAACTGCGCCGAGTCGACGGCCGCTGGCAACGGAACTTGATCGACTGACGGAGCACGCTCGGAACGTCACTTCCGAAACGGGCTGCCGCTGCGTCGGTCGTGCTACCGACCCGTGAAATCCGGCTTGCGGCGTTCTAGAAACGCCTTGACCCCCTCCTGGAAGTCCTCCGATGCGAACATGCCGTTCAGATGCACCATCAGGTGGTCGACGGCGGTGTCGTAGGACTCCTCGAGGCCCATGCGCATCATGCGTTTGGTGGTTTGCACGGCCATCGGGGCGTTGTCGGCGATCTCCTCGGCCCACTGCATCGCCGTGGGCATGAGTTCCTCGGCTGGGACCACCGCGTTGACCAGGCCGATGTCGAGACATTCCGCCGCGTCGATGGTACGCGCCCGGTAGTAGAGCTCCGCAGCCTTCGCCCAGCCGACGAGGCGCGGCAGCAGCCACGTGCCGCCACTCTCGGGCACGACGTTGCGCTTCGCCGTCACCGCCGCCATCTTGGCGGACGACGAGGCGATGCGCATGTCCGCGAGCAGGGTGAGATCCATGCCGTAGCCGGCCGCGGCACCATTGACTGCACAGATCACCGGCGTATCGATGTTCCACATGACGTTGATGGGGGCATCGCGTAGATCGAACAACTGCCGTGGAGGTCGGTTGTCGCCACTGCGCCGTTCGCGGCTACCGATGCCGCCTTGGCCGACATCCACCAGATCGAGGCCCGCGCAGAAACCGCGACCGGCACCGGTAAGAACAATGCAGCGGATGTCGGGATCCTTGTTCGCTTCCACCAGCTTGGCCGACAGTTCCCCGAGCATCGGGCCGCTGATGGCATTCAGGCGTTCGGGACGGTTGAGGGTCAAGACCGCGATACGGCCTTCCTGGCGTACAAGCAGATCCTCGGTACTCGACGGGCTGATGGGCATGGCGGTTCCTGTCCTTTCGGGTGGCTGAAGCGGTCAGTGTAACTTGAGGTCGCCGGTCGCGAGGCGTAGGGGCAACGCTGGTCTTCGCGCCGTTCAGCTTCGCCTACGGTCGAGTTGTCCACGCTTCGTCCACGGCGACGGTCCCCCAATCAACCGAGTCGCGGTGGGCGAAGGGTGGGCAACCCGAAACCCCGCCAATTGAAATGGGCGATGTTTCCTTATGGCGTTGGCATGTCGCGTCCTGGGGTTGCCCACCCCTTCCCCACCGCGCCTCTTCTATCATCGGGGACCGGCGCCGTGGACAAGGCGTGGACAACCCCGTCAACCGAGTCGCCGGGCGAAAGGCCAACCCGACACGCCTGGGAGATTGGAAAGGGCGATGTTCTGTCCCTGTTGGTCTGGCTCTCCCATGGCGGGACGTCGCTTCGGGGGAGCGCCGCTACGCCAGCAGTCCCTTCAGCACAGGCGCGAACCTTTCGCCCATACGCCGGTAGCCGGCGGGGTTCGGGTGAAGATCGTCGGGCAGGTCCGGCGCATCGTCGGCGCCGAACAACGTCAGGCCGTCGTGATAGTGCAGATTCAGGTCGCCAGCAGCGCGCCGAGCGTCCACGACCCCGGCAATGATCTCGCGGATGCGCACCAGCGAGAGCGATCCGACGCGGTACGGTTCGAACCCGTCGACGGTGACAAACTTGCCGCGATCGTCCGGGATCGTGGGCCCGGGCCGTGTCTCGGCGCTCGGGCAGAAGATCGGCGAGATCACCATCAGCGGCACTTCCGGCTTGCGCTCGCGGATCGTGTCCAGGAAGCCATGCAACGCGGGCGTGAACACGCGCTCGCGCATGGAGTCCATGTTGACGATGTTGATGCCGGTCTTGATGGTGACGACGTCGACGTCGTCGAGGTCGCGAATCGTACGGGCGACGAACTGATCTAGGTGGCATTGGCCGCCGAAGCCGAAGTTCCGCAGCGCGACACCCGCACCTCGCGCCGCCACCGCGGGCCAGATCATCGCCGGTTCCTCGGCTTCCATGCAGTGGCTGATGGAACTCCCGTAGTGGACCCACTGTGGCCGGTTGTCCGGGGGCACCGGCCCAACCGACGCTCCCTCCTCCACCACGAGCGTGCGCAGTTCGACGAAGGCGTTGTGCGGCAGCCACACCTCGCAGGTCTTCTCGCCCGGCTCCAGGCCATCGAAGACGACGGTGTCGGCCGCCCCGCGCACCAGTTCGAAGCCGCCCGGCGCCTTGACGCCCATGCGGATAACGTTGCCTGCGGTCGACTCCGCACGCTCCAGGCCTTCGCTGGTCTCGAGGTTGAACACCACGGGCCTGCGCGGTCGTGGTGGCGTCATCATGTTCGTGGCGAGGAAGCCGATGCCGACGCGGGTAGAATCGGTGGCGAACCGCATCCGGACACCGGAGGGCATGCGTACCATGACGTCCATCGGTTGCGGAAGCTGCGACCGGGTCCAGTCGGGCAGACGGCGCACTCCCAATCCACCGCCGCGATCGTCGAACCCCAACGCTCCGTGAACGGACACTTTCTCCGGAACCAGATCGCCAATCGCGATGGTCTGCATGGGTTTCTCCACGGGCAAACGATCAAACCGCTAATCGTAGCTCCACTATTCGTCCAGCACCTATCCAAGGATCGTCCACTCCCCATGCACCATTGGCGCGTAGGG
>VXPO01000043.1 GCA_009839505.1 Gammaproteobacteria bacterium | reverse complement strand
GGACCACCGCGCCGCTTAGGCGCCCCGGGCTCTTCATTCGCTGACTGCGGCCGACCGCGGCGTGTGTTTGACGCTGGCTCGGTTTTCGCGTTCGGCGGACGACCGCGGCGTTTGGGTGCCGCTGGTTCGGTTTTCGCCTTCGGCGGGCGACCCCGGCGTTTCGGCGCCGCCGGCTCGGCCTTCGCCTTGGGTGGACGCCCCCGCCGTTTTGGAGCAGCCGGTTCTACCTTTACTTTCGGAGGTCGACCGCGACGTTTCTTGGCCGGTGTCTTCGTCACGTCAGACTTCGCTCTCGCCACGGGTGCTCCTAGTTCGTGGTGAAGTAGCACAATGATATTTGATCATCGACGAAAGTCCACCGATGTCTTCGGTGTACGCCGCAGTGCCGACCTCGCACCAACGAAACAGGGCGACCGCAAGCCCTACGAATCGTGAGCATTTAGGGCAGTTGCAATCGCTTTGCTGATCTCGTCGACAGAACCTGAGCCATCCACTGCAGAGAAACGCACGCTCGACGTCTCCGACCGACCCTCATAGAAGGCAACAAGCGGATGGGTTTGTGCGTGATAGACACGCAATCGCTCGCGAACCGTTTTCTCGCGGTCGTCTTCGCGCTGAACGAGCTGTTCACCGGTCTCGTCGTCCAAACCCGCCACCTTTGGCGGGTTGAAGATGACGTGATAGATGCGACCACTGGCTTCGTGAACCCGCCGCCCCGAGATCCGCCTCACAACGTCTTCGTCCGACACGCGTATCTCGACAACATGATCGATGTCGATGTGGGCATCGACCACGGCTTGCGCTTGTGGAAGTGTCCTAGGGAAACCGTCGAACAGGAAACCGTTTTCGCAATCGGATTCGCGAATTCGTTCCTTGACCAAACCGACGATTATGTCGTCCGCGACGAGCTCTCCCGCGTCCATGACCCGCTTCGCTCTCACTCCAAGCGGGGTCTGTGCCGCGACGGCGGCACGCAGCATCTCGCCGGTGGAAATCTGAGGAATGCGGTACTCGCGGCAAACGTACGCCGCTTGGGTGCCTTTGCCGGCACCGGGCGGTCCCAGGAGAATGAGTCTCACGGCGTCTATTCCAAGTGTGAAAGGACTATTGAATCCGGGTGCGCCTTACATCGCTGACATCGGGGACGCGACGGATGTGGTCGATGGCGCGTGCAAGCTCGGCGAGGTTGGAAACATGCAACTCGAGCGAGAGTGTCGCACTTTCGCCGGGCACTTCCGCCCGTGCATTGGTGGCGACAACCGAAATGGATAGTTCAGCGATGGCAGCGGCGACGTCCCGAAGCAGTCCATCGCGGTCACGTCCACGCACAACGATCCCTTGGAACGTCCCGGTATTCTCCTGCGGTTCGCTCAAGGCCGCCTCGTCGCGGCTATTGGCAACCAACTTGACGAGGTCTATCACCAGGCGATCACCCACGCCCACCGCCATGAACAGCTCGTCCTCCGACCCGTAGCCGGAACGCTCGGCAAGATCGACGAAATTGCTCGAGAATCCGAGACGAGATGCGCTCTCCTCCAGCAAGGCGCGTCCTGCATTGATGTTCGATTCCGCCAATTGGTTCCGGAACCAAGCCTGAATCTTGGTTCGGGCACGGGACGTGTTGACGTAACCAAGGGCGGGATTCAGCCACTCCCGGCGGGGTTGTTCCTCTTCGCCCGTGACGATCTCCACGCACTCGCCCGTGGATAGTCGCCGATTCAGGGGTACTTGACGGCCATCCACCCGTGCGCCCCGACATCGATGTCCGACCTCGGTGTGAATTCGGTAGGCGAAGTCCACCGGCGTCGCATCCGGCGAGAGATCAAGGACGTGGCCCTGGGGCGTCGACACGAAAATCCGATCGAGGCTCTGATACATGCCGTCGGACCGAAAACCCAGACCGTCATGCCACTCCAGCACACTTCGCAGCCAGTCCATCTTCCTCGACTGCAATGCCCCCTCCGAACCCCCGGGCATGCCGCCATCCTTGTAGGCCCAGTGTGCGCACATGCCGAGTTCGGATTCATCGTGCATGTCCCGCGTTCGGATCTGCACTTCCAGCGTTTTGCCGATCGGCCCAATCACCGCCGTGTGGATGGACCGGTAGCCGTTTTCCTTCGGGTTGGCGATGTAGTCGTCAAATTCGGTGGGGATATGCGGCCAAGACGTGTGCACCACGCCTAGGACCCGGTAGCACTTGTCGATGCTGTCGACCAACACACGCAAGGCCTGTGCGTCGTGCACGTCCGCAATGTCGATCGACTTTTCCTTCATCTTGCGCCAGATGCTGTAGATGTGTTTCGCCCGCCCATGGACTTCCGCATCGATCCCCGCGGCGGCCAACCGAAACTCCAAGTCCTGGCGAATCGCCTCGACTTGGCGTTCCCTGGCCTCTCGACGCGCGTCCAACTTGGATGCGATTTCCTGATAGTCGCTCGGGTGGAGATAGCGAAACGCGAGATCCTCGAGGGACCATTTCAATTGCCAGATGCCAAGCCGGCTGGCAAGCGGCGCGTAGAACTCCATTGCTTCACGCGCCACCAATTCACGGCTGACGGAATCCATTTCCTTGGCACCGCGCAGCGTCACCACGCGTTCCGCCAGTTTGACCACCGCGACCCTCGGGTCGTCGATCAAAGCGATGAGCAAGTGGCGTACGTTGTCTGTCTGGCTCTTGGATTCACTCGAAAGCACCGCCGAGTCGCTCATGGAAAGCACCTCGGTCGACGACAACCTGAGGACGGCGGCAACCAGCGTGGCGACGTCGTCCGGCAACCGCTCGAGGCCCACGTCACCACGCTGCACGGCGAACATCGCCATGCCCGCGATCACCGTGACAACGTCCATCTTCAGTCCAAGCAGCTGTTCGACGACTTCCAGGCCGCGCTTGCGCGAGTCATCTTCCCCGATGAGCGCGAATATCTGTTCAGCCGTTTTCCGACGTGCCGAAGAAAGCCCCGACGCCTGATCCAGGAGAACATCGAAATCCGTCTCGCCGTCGGGCGTCAAGTGGCGAACGATCGCGACCATGTCCGATTGGTCCGGCTAAGCCTGTATGGCGTTGGCGGCGAACAGGCGGCGCGTCGTCAGCGGCCGGCCTCCCAAGCGAAGCGCGATGGCTCGTCGCAGCACTTGCTTCGCCGCCCGTCGAACCGAGTGGTCGGCGAACTCGCTCCGAGCGATGGCGGCGATCTGGCCACCGCTCAACACCAGCGGACCCGATCCGTGGGGAACGGGTGCCGCGTCCGATGCCTCGACCTCGCGGAATCCCTCGCCGTCGACCATGCGGTAGTTCTTCCTCCGCTCGATCGGCTTGCCGCTGTGAACGTCGAAGTCGAACGCGATGCCGTAACCCAGTTCGTCAAGCAAGTGACGCTCAAACGTCCTCAGGGCGGGTTCGATGTCGGCACGGGTCTGCATGCCGGAGAGCGTATCCTCATAACGCTGGAAGACACTGCCAACCGGTTCCTCGCGGCCAAGCGTCTTGACCAGCAGTTCGTTGACGTAGAGTCCCGCGAACAGCACGTCGCCTGTCAGCCGCCGGGGTCGGACCGATTCGGAGCGAGTCACGGTGACCAGTTCACCTCGGCCCCGCCAAGTCACCGCCAATTCGCCAAAGGGCTCGATTTCAGGGCGTTGTCCACGCGAGCCTTTGGCGCCACGCACCACGCCGCCGACCCGGCCGAAGTCGCGGGTGAGCAGTTCGACGAGAACGCTGCTCTCTCGAAAGGCACGACGGTGCAACACGAAGGCAGGTTGCCGATCGGCCGGGGGGATCATCGGTAGCCGAAACGTTGTAAGGCATCGGCGCGGTCGCTCCAGCGCCTATCCACCTTGACCCAGAGTCTGATCATTGCTTTGCCGCCGATGAGCAGTTCGATGTCTTTGCGGGCGTCCTCGCCAATGGACTTCAACATCGATCCTCCCTTGCCGACGGCAATACCCTTCTGGGTCTCGCGTTCGACATATAGCACCGCGTCGATTTCCGTACAACCGTCGCCGGCGACGAGCCTTTCGACGACCACCGCCGTCTGGTGCGGCAGCTCCGCGCCGAGACGACGGGTAGCTTTCTCGCGTACGGTCTCGGCGACCAGGAACTCCAGCGGGCGATCGGTGACAGCATCCTCGGGGAACAGGTGCGGACTCTCGGGGAGGCGGTCGACAATTACCTCGGTGAGCTCGTCGAGGCCGATGTTCCGAAGCGCCGACACCGGCACGATCGCCTCGAACGCGAACAGTTTGCGGAGCTTGTCAATCAGCGGCAGCAGGCGTTCCTTGCGGGCGAGCCGGTCGATCTTGTTGATGACACAGATGCAGGGCGTGCGCGACTCTTCGATGCGTCGCAGGACGATCTCATCGCCGCCCCGCCAGCCCTGGGCGTCGATGATGAACAGCACGACGTCCACCTCCGCGAGGGACGCCAGCGCCTGGCGCACCATGTAGCGGTTGAGTGCGCGACCTTCGGCGACGTGGACACCCGGCGTGTCTACGAAAACGAGTTGCGCGCTGTCCTTGGTGAGTACGCCGACGAGCGCGTGACGGGTGGTCTGCGGCTTGCGGGATGTGATGCTGAGCTTGCGCCCGAGCAGATGGTTCATCAGGGTCGACTTGCCGACGTTGGGGCGACCCGCCAACGCCACGTGGCCGCACCTCCCCAAGTCCGGTGGCCGACCGGGTCCCGCGTTGGATGTCTGCCCCATTCAACCGGCGCCGACGCCGAGGACATCCAGCACGCTGGACGCCGCGTGCTTCTCGGCTTCCCGCCGACTGCGCCCCTCACCCCGACCGCAGGCACCCTGCACGGTGCATTCCACCGTGTACACCGGGGCATGGTCCGCGCCCGCCGTGGCCACGACCACGTACTCCGGCAGCTCCAGGCCATTGGCCTGAAGATGCTCCTGCAACCGCGTCTTTGAGTCGCGCAGTTCGCTGTCGCCAACATTCGTCAACCGCCCACCGAGCAGCCTGCGCGCCACCTCGGCCACCGACTCGATACCGCCATCGCACGCGATCGCGCCGAACACCGCCTCGAGGGCGTCTGCCAGGATCGATTCTCGATCGGCGCCACCGGTCTTGCGTTCACCTTCGCCCAGCTTGAGGTAGCCACCCAGCCCGATCTCCCGAGCCACTTCCGCCAAGGTCTCGCCCTTGACCAGGCTGGCACGCATCAGGGTTAGCCGTTCCTCCTGCGCATCGCTCGCCCAGCCGTACAGCTCCCGGGCAACGACGTAACCGAGCGCGGCGTCACCTAGGAATTCCAGTCGTTCAAGGTTGTCCATACCTGCGCTTCTGTGGGTCAGCGCCTGGGTCAGCAGTTCCGGCCGGTCGAATGCGTACCCCAGTTTGCGTTCAAGGTCGTCGGTAGCCGTCATCCGTCCACCTTGAGAGCCGCCAAGAACGCTTCCTGAGGAATCTCCACGCGACCGAACTGCTTCATGCGTTTCTTGCCTTCCTTCTGCTTCTCGAGCAGCTTCTTCTTGCGCGTGACATCGCCCCCGTAGCACTTGGCGGTGACGTTCTTGCGCAGCGCCTTCACGGTCTGGCGGGCGATGATCTGGCTGCCGATAGCAGCCTGAAGGGCGATGTCGAACATCTGCCGCGGGATGACGCTCTTCATCGTGCGGACGAGTTCCCGGCCCTTACCCTGAGCTTCGTCGCGGTGAACGATCAAGGCCAGTGCGTCGACGCGCTCGCCGTTGATCAGGATGTCCAGACGCACAAGCGGTGCAGCACTGAAGTGGGAAAAGGAGTAGTCCAAGGAGGCGAATCCACGACTCACCGACTGCAGGCGGTCGAAGAAATCCAAGACGACCTCGGCAAGGGGAATCTCGTAGTCGATGGAGACCTGGCCACCGGTGAAGCGCATGCTCTTCTGCACGCCGCGACGGCCCACGCAGAGATTGATGACCCCGCCGACATACTCCTGCGGAGTCAGTATGTTCACCGCCGCGACCGGCTCGTGCATCTCGGCGATTTTCGTCGATTCGGGAAGCGCGGACGGATTGTCGATCCGGCGGGTCTCCCCCGACCGCAGGACCACCTCGTAGACCACGGTGGGAGCGGATGTGATCAGGTCAAGGCCGTACTCCCGTTCCAAGCGTTCCTGGACGATCTCCATGTGCAGCATGCCGAGGAATCCACACCGGAAACCAAAGCCTAGGGCGTCCGAGTTCTCCGCCTCGTAGAACAGCGAGGCGTCGTTCAAAGTCAGCTTCGCCAACGCGTCGCGAAAGTTCTCGAAGTCCTCGGAGTTCACCGGGAACATTCCCGCGAAGACCTGTGGCTTGACGGTCTTGAATCCAGGCACCGGGTCCACCTCGGCACGGTCGGCGGCAACGAGGGTGTCGCCCACCGGTGCGCCGCGGATGTCCTTGATGCCCGCCACGACGTAACCCACTTCGCCGGCCTGGAGCGTGTCGCGGCGCTCCTGCTTGGGGGTGAACACCCCGATCTCGTCCACGCGGTGGGACTTCCCCACGGTTTTGGCGAGCACCTTGTCGCCAACGGCGACCCGGCCGTCGAACACACGGACGAGCGACACGATGCCCAGGTAGTTGTCGAACCACGAGTCGACGATCAAGGCTCGAAACGGCGCGTTGGCGTTCCCCTTGGGCGCGGGGACGCCCGTGACGATCTTCTCCAGCAGCCCTTCGACGCCCTGGCCCGTCTTGGCGCTGATGGCCAGGGCCTGGTCGGCGGCGATTCCGATGATGTCCTCGATCTCTCCCGAGACCCGTGCCACGTCCGCCTGCGGCAGGTCGATCTTGTTCAACACGGGCACCACCTCGAGTCCCTGTTCGATGGCCGTGTAGCAATTCGCCACCGACTGCGCCTCCACACCCTGCGCCGCATCCACCACGAGCAGGGCGCCCTCGCACGCCGCGAGGGATCGTGACACCTCGTAGCTGAAGTCCACGTGGCCCGGAGTGTCGATGAAGTTCAACTGGTAGTGCTCACCGTCGCGGGCGGTGTAGTCGAGAGTTACGCACTGCGACTTGATGGTGATGCCGCGCTCGCGCTCGATCTCCATGGAGTCGAGCACCTGGTCCGCCATCTCCCGTTCGCTCAACCCGCCGCACAGCTGGATGAAGCGGTCCGACAGCGTGGACTTGCCGTGGTCGATGTGGGCGATGATGGAGAAGTTCCGAATCCGATCGACGTGGGACGGATGCTCAGTCACGGCGAGTCTCCGAAGGGTCGCTGACGAGTCGACCCACGCACGCGACCAGCACGACACTGCCGAGCAGCGCGACAGGCACCAGCCAATCCGCCCACGGGTGCCCGCTGGCGAGGACCGCGGTCAGGATTGTCCCTAGGAGCGGCAGGCCCAACACGATCGATGCTCTTCGGGTCAGTGTCGCGGCGGACGTCGACACCGCCACCGGGGTTCCAAGGGGCAAGTCCATGTCCAACGGCAGACTCGCCACGCGGGCGAGCGGCAGCCCGCAGCGTCCGTCGCAACCAGGACAGGTCGCGGAGTCGAACACCACCGCCTTGCGGCCAGCGACGCAATGCACCGTGCCTAGGCGGGTCAACCGGGTCGCATTCACACTATGCTTCGTACGCTTGTACGCTTCGTCGGGGCGACCCTATCACGCCCATGAGGCATGCGCCGACGGCGTCACCCTGTCCGACTTCGCCGCTGGCGGGCCGAAGTCCGACAGGCTGCTACGGTCCTTGACAGAACCCTGCCGCGACCTGGCGTGCCGTGCTCTCAGGGATCTCCCCCACCACGGTCACCAGATGATCGCCGCTATCGCAGCTGGCCACGTGGGTGAGGACAACCGTGGCACCGTTGCGCGAGGTTACGCTGCCCGCGCCCGCCTCGGGCATCGTCTCGATGAACACCGAGTACGACGCGAGTCCATCGCTGAACGTCAGCACATCCACGTCTGTTGGGTCTTGTCGGCTGTCGGCGCGGGTGACCCGGAACCCTGGTGGCGACCAATGCGATGCCCAATGCGAATCCCCAGTCTCCAGGAACCCAGAAGCATGTTGCGCTTGGCGCGTGACACGGACCCCGTCCACGCTCGGCTCGAGATCCTCAAGCGCCACCTCGTTGCCGAGGCGCAACGACGTGAATTGCATCATCTCCAGCTGCCGGCCGAAGGTGTCGCGTAGTTCCGAACGGAGCAACAGACTGGTCGCCTCGTCCAGCCAGAGACGGTGCGCGAAGCGATCGCCCGCGACCGGGACAATGTCCAATCGCACCGCCTTGCGGCCCGCCACCCGTCCACCGCCGGACACCTCCATCCGATAGTGGTCTCCCGTCTCGAGCGCGCCGACCATGAGATTGCGGGCATACGGTCCCGGAATCGCCTCGCCGAGATTGAGCAGCTCGTCGCCGGATTCCAGGACATAGACGATCTCTTCGCCGGTACGGACAATCTCGCGATGCGGGCCGTCGAGACCAACGATACGCTCCCGTTCAACCCCGTCGACGACCTTGTGCACGATTCGGAACGTCGCCAGCTTCGTATTCGACAGTCCGGCGCTGAACCCGAGGGTTCGCTGGCCGCGCTGTTGCGTGACCCGTAGTTCCGAGTGAGTGGTGGCGGAGTAGCTGAACACACCGTCGTAGTCGAGGTTGCGGAACGCCGACTCCATGGTCTCGATCCAATCCTCCGGTGTCCTCTGCAGGACGGGGTCGATCGTTGGTTCCTGCGCGACGCCCGCGCCCGATGCGACGGCGAGCAATGAACCGGCGAGCCACCCGCGAGCCGCGACAGGAGCGCGGCGTCGTGCTTCGCAAACGGTCGACCGAGACTCCACCAGGGGGAATCTCCCGGCCAACAGGCCGTGCTGATCGTTCACCGCTCTTCGGATTCGGTACTGCTCACCGCCAGCACCTTGACGTGAGGCATGCCCGGCGTCGGCGCCGTAAAAGACGTTTGGTGCGCGTGCTGCACCAGGTACTCGCGTGCGCGCGCCAGGTCCGCCTCGGAAGGCACGGAAGCAAGTTGCGGTACCGCTGCAAGCCCGGTTGCGCCGATCTCCCCGGCAACGGCCGACGGGACTTCCGCAGCGACCTCGGTCGACGTGCCTGACGACTCGGTGACCGCGACGAAGGAGGTGTCGACCGCCGGTTGCTCCGTGTCCAGCGTGTCCAACGCCACGGCAGCCACCACCGCTGCCGCCACGGCAACGCCCGTGACCGGGCCGGCCCAGCGACCCGACGCAGCCATGCGACGAAGGTACGAGCCCGAAGCCTCACCCTGGGCCGGGTTCTCGCCAATGTCGAGGCCATGCCCCTCGGCGCTGCCGGAACGCGTGGCCTCGCCCCGTACGACACTGCCGATCAGGTGCATGCGTTCCCACTTGGCGCGAAGCTCGGGATCCTTGCCGGCCGCGTTCAGCACGCGGCGAAGCTCCAACTCCTCAGCCTCGCCGTCGATTGCAGCGGACAGCGCTTCGTTCAATGACTCTTGCGTCGATTTCGACATCCTCAACCCTCCGCTCTCGACGCCCGGCGACGTTCAACCAAGGGACGAATTTGATCGTCCACAGCTTCCCGGGCACGGAATATGCGTGAACGCACCGTCCCAACGGGACAGTCCATGACGTCGGCAATCTGTTCATAGCTTAGACCATCAAACTCGCGAAGAGTTAGCGCGGCCCGCAAATCTTCTGGCAGATCGGCTATGGCGTCGTCCACGGCCTCCTTCAATTGGTCCCGTCGCAGCGCCGACTCAGGGTCCTCGGTTTCGCGCAGAACTTCAGCCAGTTCGCCGGCCTCCGAGTTCTCCGCGTCGATCTCCACGCTTCGCGGCCGCCGGGTCAACGACATCAGATGGTTCTTCGACGTGTTCACCGCGATCCGATAGAGCCAGGTATAGAACGCGCTCTCGCCGCGAAACCTGGGCAAGGCCCGGTAAGCCTTGATGAACGCCTCCTGGACGACGTCCTCCACTTCGTGGGGCGTGTGCACGTAGCGCGCCACCAATCCGTGGATCTTGTGCTGGTAGCGCAGAACCAGCAGGTCGAACGCCATCCGATCGCCACGCTGGACGCGCCGGACCAGTTCTCTATCGGTATCCGCGCTCACACGGCCTCCACCGGCATCCCCCGCGCACGACATCCACCACGTTCGTTGCCTGGCAAGTCAGTACCTGGCGCGAATCGTCCGCGTACACACAACGGAAGGCTCTCTGACCATGCACGCCGCCTCGGCGTCCGACAGCGACACCACAGAAGCGGCCGCGTTCAGGTCGCGGTTGGGATTGACGGCGCGGAGTATACTTCGATGTCGACCAACTGACATGGTGGTGCGCGCTCAAGCGTTCCCTCATCCGCCTTGCCGAACAGACACCGAACGGACGTACTCGTCATCGGCAGCGGCGCCGCTGGCCTGGCCACGGCGTTGCACCTGGCCAGCGCTGCACGCGTCACCGTGCTGTCCAAGGATGCCATTCACGACGGCTCCACCAACCGTGCCCAAGGCGGAGTCGCGGCGGTCACCGATGCCGACGACAGTTTCCAGTCGCACATCGCCGACACGCTTGCCGCAGGAGACGGTCTCTGCGTCGAGGACGTGGTTCGATTCACGGTGTCCCGCGCTCCCGAGTGCATCGACCACGTGGTCGCTCTCGGCCTTGGGTTCGACCGCGAAGGCGATGCTCCCCACTTGAACCGCGAGGGCGGTCACTCCCACCGCCGCGTGCTACACGTCGCCGACGCGACCGGTGCCGCCATGGCCGACACGCTGAGCCGCGAGGCGTCGACGCATCCGAACATCACCATCGAGAGCGGCCGGGTGGCGGTCGACCTCATCACCGCCACCAAGCTCGGTGCCGGCAGCAACCGGGTCCTCGGCGCCTATGTGTACAACCGCGAGACCGACTGCGTGGAGGTATTCGAGGCGGCGTTCGTGGTGCTCGCCACCGGCGGAGCCAGCAAGGCCTACGTCTACACGAGCAATCCCGACGGCGCCACCGGCGACGGGATCGCCATGGCATGGCGCGCGGGCTGCCGCGTCGCCAACATGGAGTTCAACCAGTTCCATCCCACCTGTCTCTACCATGCCGATGCGCCCTCGTTCCTAGTTTCCGAGGCGGTTCGCGGCGAGGGCGGAAAACTGTTGCTACCGGACGGCAGCCCCTTCATGGATCGCTTCGACGAACGCGGCGAACTCGCATCCCGCGACATCGTCGCACGCGCCATCGACCACGAGATCAAGCGCTTGGGCATCGACCACGTGTACCTCGATATCAGCCATCGCTCCGGGGACTTCATCGAAGCACACTTCCCAAACATCCTCGCGCGGTGCTTGGCGGTCGGCATCGACATGCGCAGCGAGCCGATCCCCGTCGTTCCCGCCGCACACTACACCTGCGGCGGCGTCATCGTGGATTTGGCCAGCCGAACCGACATCCCGGGTCTCTACGCCGTCGGGGAGACGGCCTACACCGGCTTGCACGGCGCCAATCGCCTAGCAAGCAACTCGCTGCTGGAATGCCTGGTGTTCGCTCGGTCCGCCGCCGACGACATCGGCCCGCAACTCCATCACCCGGCCAGCGCCCGCCTGTCGCCGCCCGACTGGGACGAGAGCCGGGTGGCAGACTCCGACGAGCAGGTCGTGCTGAATCACAACTGGACGGAACTGCGGCGCTTCATGTGGGACTACGTCGGCATCGTGCGCACCAATAAGCGCCTGGAGCGGGCTCAGCACCGCATCGACCTGCTCAAACAGGAGATCCACGACTACTACGCACGCCACCGGGTGACTCCCGATCTCATCGAGTTGCGCAATCTCGTACACGTAGCGGAATTGATCGTGCGTTCCGCAAAGACGCGCCGGGAGAGCCGCGGCCTGCACTACACCCTCGACTACCCCCGACCCGCGCCGAATCCGGTGCCCAGCGTGATCTATCCGGCGGCCGATCCCCTGGATGTCTTTCAGCGGCGACCTGCATCGCCCCAGAAAGCGCGCCGTAACCTGGCGAAGAGCGCGGCTTCATAGCGTCCCGGGCGAACGACCAGCACCCGTCTGGACGTACGCACCACGAGCCAACCCTGGGTCATCCACGGCGGCCCCCGCAGTCGCGCCGGCCGACGGCCACCGTCCGGCCGCTCCGGTTCGAACACCACCACCCGCTCACCGACCAGCGCGAACCGCCAGACTTCGCGTCTGCGGAACACGCGGACCTGGTGCAACAGTGACACCGCGGCCGGGAGCAGCGGCCAAGGCCCCAGCCAAAGCACCCAAGGCACGACGACCAGCACGTGGATCACGACGACTCCCGCCAGCCAATCCCAGCCTGGGCTCCAGTCCAGATCCACATCATCCCGGTGTGGATTCATACCCGTAGCGCCCCAAAGCCGTCCTCGGCGCTTCGCTATCGCTGTGCGCCGGGGTTCGCCTCCGGCCCAGCCACGCCGTCGATCATGGTCCCCCCTCGTCTTCGCCCGTCTCGCCCGTGCCCAGCGACGCAACGGCCGACGCAAATCCCGACCAAGGGGCGCCAAGTCAGTCCCGCCAGCGAACCCTCTCGCTCGTGAACGCGTGGATCAGATTGACGATTCGGCAGAACGCCGGGGTCGGCTTGGACTGTCGTTGCAGCCAATCCCAGATCACCCGGTCCTCTAGGCCCAGAAGACGCTGGTAGGCCCTCTGGTCGGTGGATGGGAGCAGTGGATACCGAGCCCTGGCGAAGTCCACAAGCAACAGGTCGAGTTCGAGCATGCCGCGCCGGCTGCGCCAAAGGACCCGTTCATGGTCGCGTACTTGCTTCGCATTCATCGCCCGACTTTCGCCTGTGCCACCGCCCTCAATCATGCGAGTTCGCCCCGGGTTGGAGTCAGACGATAGCCAGTCCGGGTGTGGGACAAGTCTCACGACACTCGCAGGACCCGTTGCCGCGACGTCACCGAAGCTTGATGGTCATGTTGGGATCGGCCACCGGCGTATCGTCGAACCAGCGCGCCGTCACCGTCTTCGTCTCGGTGTAGAAGCGCACGGCCTGCTTGCCGTAGACGTGCTGGTCGCCGAAGAACGAGTCCTTCCAGCCGGTGAACGAGAAGAACGGCAAAGGCACGGGGATCGGGATGTTGATGCCCACCTGGCCGACTTCGATCTCGCGCTGGAAGCGGCGCGCGGCGCCACCGCTCGAGGTAAATATCGACACCCCGTTGCCGTAGGGATTGGCGTTCACGAGTTCGATCGCCTCGTTCAGGCTCGCCACGTTCGAGGTGACCAGCACCGGGCCGAAGATCTCCTCGGTGTAGATCGACATCCCTGGTTCCACGCCGGCGAACAGCGTCGGTCCGACCCAATTGCCGTCGGGATAGCCGGGAACCGCGTAGCCGCTGCCGTCTAGCAGGCAATCCGCACCTTCGACCTTGCCGCGCTCGATGCAACCCAGGATGCGCGACTGGGCGGCCCGCGTAATCTGCGGCCCGTAGGCCGCATCGTCGTCGTCCCAAGGCCCCGGTCGCACGGCCGCCATCGCCGTCTTGATGTCGGGAAGCCAATCGACCGCGGCGCCGACCAGCACCGCTGCGCTGATCGCCATGCAGCGCTGCCCCGCCGCACCACAGGTCGCGCCGACCAGGCTTGCGATGGCTTGGTCCTTGTCGGCGTCCGGCAGGATCACGATGTGGTTCTTCGCACCCGCGAGCGCCTGGACACGCTTGCCATTGGCCGCGGCCTTGGCATAGACCGACTTGGCGACCGGCGCCGAGCCCACGAAACTGACCGCGCGCACGTCCGGGTGCTCCAGCAATGCATCCACCTGCTCTCGCCCGCCGTGCACGACTTGGACGAGGCCGTCCGGTGCGCCCGCCTCGGCGAGCAGTTCCATCAGCCGGTTGGGCACCGTCGGATCCTGCTCGGAAGGCTTGAGCACGAAGGTGTTGCCGCAGGCGATGGCCAGCGGATACATCCAAAGCGGCACCATTGCGGGAAAGTTGAACGGCGTGATGCCGGCGCAGACACCGACCGGCTGCACCAGGCTGTAGGTGTCGATGCCACGGGCAACGTTCTCCACGGTCTCGCCCATCATTAGCGACGCCACGCTGCAGGCGTGCTCCACCACCTCGATCCCACGCCACACTTCGCCACGGGCATCCTCCAGGGTCTTGCCAGTGTCGCGACAGAGCCGCAGCGCCAAGTCCTCCTGGTTCTTCTTGAGAACGTCCTGGTAGGCGAACATCAGCCGAGCGCGTTCCGGTGTCGGCACTTCGCGCCAAGTCTCGAAGGTCGCCTTCGCGCCCTGCACGGCGCGGTCCACCTCGTCGCCGGTGGCGAACGGCACCTCGCAGAGCACTTCCTGGGTGGCCGGATCGGTGACCTCCACGCCGGCCGCACGGCTGGCGACGAACTCACCGTCGATGAAGAGTGGCAGCTTGTCCATGGGATTCAGTTTGGCGAACTTGCGTCCCCGGGGGAAGCGTAAGCGCTCTTGAGCGCAGCCATTTCCCTTTCCAGCGCTTGCACACGTTCTTCCAGTTCGGCAAGTGCATTGCGCCGGACGGCTCGCGGCATCTGCGCCCTCTCCTCCTCGACCACCGACTCGACCTCCCCCGAGAACAGGTGTGCGTACTCGTGGTCGCGCCGGCCCGGTACCGGCGCCAAGCGGGCAACCAGCGCGCCGCCCGCCCGATCCGCATCGAGCAGGCAGCGCAGCGTCTCGGCGACCGCCTCGTTGTCCGGAAACTCGTACAGCCGCGAAGTGCGCGTGCGGAGTTCACCGGGGGTCTGCGGCCCGCGCAGCAGCAGTACGCAGACGACGGCGTACTCCGCCTCCGTCAACTGCAGATCGCTGAACGGGGTATTGCAGAACCGGTGCCGGTACTTGACCACGCCGGTGCGCGGATTCTCGTCGCTGGTGACGAGCAGCTTCTCTTCTAAGTCGCGTGCCGTGCGCTGAACCGTCCCCTGATCGAGCGACAGCACGGGATCCCGGCTCGACTTCTGGTTGCAGGCGGTCATCAGCGCATTCAGCGTCAGCGGACACTGATCGGGCGTCGTCACCGCCTTTTCGAGGAGACTGCCGATGACGCGGGTTTCGTTGAGGCTAAGTCGTATGAGTGACATGGATGCCTTCGCCGATGGGGGGCGCGGACGCTAAAGGGACCTCGTCCGAAGGTCAATGCGCGGGTCTCACTCCACGTCGAACCAGTCGATCGGCATGATCCCCTGTTCCACCAGGTAGGCGTTCGCGCGGGAGAAGTGCCGGCAGCCGAAGAACCCGCGATGGGCGGAGAGTGGCGACGGGTGCGGCGCGGTCAACACGAGATGGCGGGAGGCGTCCACCGAAGCGCCCTTCTTCTGCGCATAGCTGCCCCACAGCAGGAACACGACGTGGTCCCGCTCGCGGTTGACGACCTCGACCACGCGGTCGGTGAAGGTCTCCCAACCGCGGCCCTGGTGGGAACCCGCGCGACCAGCCGCGACGGTCAGCACGGCGTTCAGCAGCAGCACGCCCTGGCGCGCCCAGGAGGCGAGGCAGCCACGGCCCGGCGGCACGGCTCCGTCGCGACGGCCGCACGGGACGTCGTCGTCCGCCATGTCGGTGTTGATCTCCTGGAATATGTTCGTGAGCGATGGCGGTAGTTCCACGCCGGGCTGAACGGAGAAGCAGAGTCCATGAGCCTGGCGCGGCCCGTGATAGGGATCCTGGCCGATGATGACCACCTTGACGGCGTCCAGCGGAGTCGCGTCGAGCGCGGCGAACATGTTCTCGCCCTTGGGATAGACGGTCTTGCGGTTGTGTTTCTCGTCCAGCAGGAAAGCCCGCAGGCGCTGCATGTAGGCGGACTCGAACTCGGCCGCGAGCGCCGCCTTCCACGAAGCCTCCAGGCGGACGCGCGCCGCGGCATCGCTCATGTCGAAGTCGATCCCCTTGGCCGCAACTGCGGGAACAGCACGACATCGCGAATCGTGGTCGAACCGGTCAGGAGCATCGCTAGGCGATCCACCCCGATGCCCTCGCCCGCCGTCGGCGGCATGCCATGCTCCAGTGCGGCGATGAAGTCCTCATCGTAGTGCATGGCTTCGAGGTCACCTGCGCTCTTGAGTTCCGCCTGGCGCGCGAAACGCTCCGCCTGTTCGTCGGGATCGTTCAGCTCGCTGAAGCCGTTGGCGATCTCACGTCCGGCGACGAACAGTTCGAACCGGTCGGTCAGCCGTTCATCTTCCGCGCTGCCGCGTGCCAACGGCGAAACCTCCGCCGGGTACTGGGTCACGAACACCGGTTGAACGAGGGTCTCCTCCACCCGGGCCTCGAAGATCTCCATCAGCAGGCGTCCCCAACCCCATGCCGGTTCGACGGCCATGTTCATTCCGCGGAGCAGCTGCCGTAGCCTGTCGGCATCCGCCACCTCCTCTTCGCCGAGTCCCGTGGCCTCGGCGATCAGTTCCGTCATGGTCCGGCGCGGGATGGCGGCGGCGAAGTCGATCTCTTCACCGCCGAAGTCGATGGTGGTGCGGCCCAGAGTCTCTGTCAGGACCGAGCGCAGCATCTCTTCGGTGAGGTCCATGAGATCGCGGTAGTCGACGAAGGCCTGGTAGAACTCCACCGTGGTGAACTCGGGGTTGTGCCGCGGCGACAGGCCTTCGTTGCGAAAGCACCGGTTGATCTCGTAGACCCGCTCGAAACCGCCGACCACGAGGCGCTTCAGAAACAGCTCCGGCGCCACCCGGAGATAGAGATCCATGTCGAGCGCATTGTGGTGGGTGACGAACGGGCGGGCGGCAGCACCGCCGGGGATCGGATGCATCATCGGCGTCTCGACCTCCAGGAAGCCGCGTTCGTCGAAGAACCGACGCAGGCAAGTCACAAGACGCGCGCGCATGCGGAACACCTCGCGGGACGGTGCGTTGACGATCAGGTCGAGGTGCCGCTGCCGGTAGCGAATCTCCTGGTCGGCAAGCCCGTGGTGTTTCTCGGGCAGTGGTCGCAGCGACTTGACCAGCAGCCGAATCTCCTCCGCGTGCACAGTGAGTTCGCCCGTGTTCGTCTTCATCAGGATCCCGCGAACGCCCGCGATGTCGCCGATGTCCCACAGGTTGCGGAAGTCGCCGTAGGCTTCGTCGCCGAGATCGTCCCGGCGCAGGTAGCACTGGATGCGCCCGCTCGGATCCTCCAGCGTGATGAAGCTCGCCTTGCCCATTACCCGGCGGAGCATCACCCGGCCCGCGACGGTCGCCCGGACTCCCGCCGAGGCGAGTTCCTCCTTGCCCGGCTCGCCGTGCGCCAACAAGAGATCGGCCGCGAGATCCTCTCGCCTGAAGTCGTTGGGATAGGCGTCGCGCGCAGTGCGCCAGGCTTCCAGCTTGCGGCGCCGCTGTTCGGTCTCGGCTCTCGCCTCGTCGCTCATATACCCGCCTTCAGGTTCGCCGCCATGAAGTCGTCGAGGTCGCCGTCCAGGACGTTGCCCGGATCGAAGCGTTCAACGTTGGTGCGCAGATCCTTGACCCGCGATTGGTCGAGCACGTACGAGCGGATCTGGTTGCCCCAGCCTATGTCCACCTTGGCATCCTCGATAGCCTGCTGTTCTTCCCGACGCTTCTGTACTTCGAGCTCGTAGAGCTTGGCGCGAAGCTGCTTGTATGCGCGGTCGCGGTTCTGGTGCTGCGACCGCTCGCTCTGGCACTGAACCACCACGCCCGTCGGCAGGTGGGTGAGACGAACCGCGGAGTCGGTACGGTTCACATGCTGGCCGCCCGCGCCGCTCGCCCGGTAGGTATCGGTGCGCACCTCCCCCGGGTCGATGTCGATGACGATGTCGTCGTCGATCTCGGCGGACACGAACACGGAAGCGAAGGAGGTGTGACGACGGTTGCCGGCATCGAAGGGCGATTTGCGCACCAGTCGGTGAACGCCGGTCTCGGTACGCAGCCAACCGTAGGCGTAGTCGCCACCGAACTGTACCGCCGCGCTCTTGATGCCTGCGACCTCCCCTGCGGAAACCTCGATGATTTCCGTCGCGAATCCCCGTTTCTCGCCCCAGCGCAGGTACATGCGCAGCAGCATCTCGGCCCAGTCCTGGGCCTCGGTGCCGCCGGAACCGGCCTGGACCTCGAGAAACGCATTGGCTTGATCCTGCTCGCCCTGGAACATCCGGCGGAATTCCAACTCGGCCAGGTGGCGCTCGATGCCGACGAGTTCCTCGTCGATGTCGTCCAGGGCGTCTGTGTCGCCCTCTGAGACCGCCAGTTCAGTGAGCTCCGCGAGATCAGCCACGGTCGTGCCGATGTGTTCAAGCCCGTTCACCACGCTCTCCAGCGACGACCGCTCCCTGCCCAACGCCTGGGCGCGATCCGGTTCGTTCCACAGTTCCGGATCGGCCAGCTCGCGCTCGACCTCCTCTAGGCGTTCCTTCTTGGCGGCGTAGTCAAAGGTACCCCCGTAGTGCATCGGCACGTCCGCCAAGGGACTTGAGTGTTTCGCGAATAGAGGTGACTTCGGCCATGGCTCAGGTGGTCGTTTTCGAAGGCGGGCGATTCTACCAAAGGCGCGGTACGTTCCGGCGACGACGGTCTCCAACACGCGTTACGTGACCGGTTCCAAGGCCTCGATCTCCAACTGCAAAGTGTCGGCAGGACCGTAGTCGTTGACGGCCAGGCGGTAAACCACGCTCACGCGGTTCCCCGCCACCGGTTCTTGGTTGAAGGCGATGGCGTCGGCGACGCGGCCGTCGCGTTTGAGCGCGAGCTTGAGATGGCGTTCGCCCACCACGCGCTGCATCACGACATCGAACTCGCCGTGGAACAAGGGCTCTTCGAATCCCTGGCCCCACGGCCCGTACGCGGTGATGACGCGGGCGTTCTCGATCTTGAGGTCGGCACCGGCGAGTTCCCCGTCGGTGAGAATGACACCGGCGAGGTCACGTTCACTGACCCGGCTCGCGACGGCTTCGTTGAACGCGTTGCGGAAACGTTCCAACTGTGCGCGCTTCAGGCTTAGTCCCGCCGCCATGGCGTGGCCGCCGTAAGGGCCGATCATTCCCGGATAGCGGGCCGAGCAGTCGGCGATGGCGTCGCGGATGTGCAGTCCCGGGATCGACCGCGCCGATCCCTTCAGGTCTCCCGGATGCGTCCCCCCGTCGGCGAAAACGATGGCGGGACGATGGTAGCGTTCGCGCAAGCGGCCGGCGACGATGCCGATGATCCCCTGGTGCCAATCCTCCTGGTAGACGCAGATGGCAACGTCGTCGGCGAACTTCTCCGCGTCCACGAGACCCACCGCTTCATCGACCATGCCGACTTCGATCTCCCGCCGTGCCCTGTTGTATTCGTCCAGTGCCTCGGCCTGTGGTCGGGCTCTGCCTTCGTCTTCCGCCAACAGGCATTGAATGCCGATGGACATGTCCTGCAGGCGCCCGGCGGCGTTCAGCCGGGGCCCGATGGCGAATCCGAGGTCCTTGGCGGTCATCCTGCTGGCCGCCCGTCCGGACACCTCGACCAGGGCGCGGATGCCGGGCCGCGCCCTCCCCGACCTGATCCGCCGCAGGCCCTGGTGCACCAGGATGCGGTTGTTGCGGTCGAAGGGGACGACGTCGGCTACCGTACCGAGCGCCACCAAGTCCAGCCAGTCTGCCAGATTCGGTTCTGCGATCCCCCGACTGGTGAAGTGCCCGGCGTCGCGGAGCCTGCTCCGCAACGCCGCCATGACGTAGAACGCCACACCCACACCAGCCAGATTGGGACTGGGAAAGGACGAGTCCGGCAGGTTCGGATTCACCATGGCATAGGCGGGCGGCAGCTGGCTGCCCGGCAGGTGGTGGTCCGTGACGATCACGTCGACACCCTGGTCCCGCGCCCGGGTCACGCCCGCGATGCTCGACACACCGTTGTCCACGGTGACGATCACGTCCGGCTCTCGCTGCAGCGCGACATCCACGAGTTCCGGCGTCAATCCGTAGCCGAAGTCGAACCGGTTGGGTACCAGGAAGTCCACCTGGCCGGCGCCGAACGCACGCAGCGCCGAAACGCACAATGCCGACGCGGTGGCACCATCGGCGTCGAAGTCCCCGCACACAAGGATGCGTTCGTCCGAGGCCACGGCCCTCGCCAGACGCCTAGTCGCGCCACTGATCCCCGGCAGGGATTCCGGGGCCAGCAAGCCGTTTAGCGAGAGGTCTAGGTCGGCTTGGCGGGTGGCCCCCCGGGATGCCAACGCATCGCGCAGAAACGCGGGCAGGTCCGCACCGAGTTCGGATGGACGCTGGAGCCTGGATTCGACGATCAAGTGGGGGCAACCCGGGACGACTGACGCACGATGTCCCAAACACGATGGCGGTTCAAGGTCCGCAAAGTTCCCTGTCGCGTAACCCGCCGCGATTGACGCGCATGGGGCGCGCCGCTAGGGTTCCGGTCATGAACCGGCGACTGGCGATCCTGTTGGCCTCGGCGGGCCTCTTCGGGGCGTCCGTCGCCTTGACGGCTCCCGAAGTGGGCGACACGCCGCCGTCCTATCTCGGCAAGGATCAGTTCGGCGAGAGGATCCGGCTGAAGGAACTGCGCGGCAAGGTCGTCATCGTCACGTTCTGGGCCACCTGGTGCGTCCCCTGCCGCAAGGAGATGCCGGTGCTGGAGACGCTACAGCAGCACGCCGGCCGCGAACGCGTCCACGTCATCGGCGTGAACATCGAGGGACGGCGAACCTTCTCGATGATGAAGCGCCGATTGAAGGACTACACGATGTCGCTGGTTCACGACCCGGAGGGCCGCCTCGCGAACCGGTTCGGCGTCAACGGCATTCCGCATATGGTCATGATTAAAAAGGACGGCACCATCGCATCGGTCAAGCGCGGGTACTCCGAGGCGATGGTTCCCAAGGTCATCGACGAGGTCAACGCGCTGATGCGGTCGGAGCATAGGACAGACCCCGCGGCGCAGATCGACCAGGACGCTGCCCAAGAACCGTCATGAACCAAGGCACGCCTAAGCTCACCGTGGCATCCGCTTGAACATCACGGGACTCGACACGTTCGGCGTTGATGCGGGTTGGCGCCTGCGGCCGCCTCCCCGTACCGACATGGCGCCGCAATCGTGAAGATCACCGGAATCGACACCTTTGTCGTCGATGCCGGGTGGCGGCCGTGGCAGTTCGTCGCGGTTCGCACCGACGAGGGTCTGACGGGCTACGGGGAGTGCTCCGACGGGCGCATGCCGTACAGCGTGGTCGGCACCGCCAAGGAATTCGAAGCCATCCTCCTCGGCGAGGATCCCCGGCCGGTGGAGGCCCGTTATTGGGACATGTACCGGATGTCTCGGCAGAGCCCGGGCGGGATCGCCGCGAAGGCGATCGCCGGCGTCGAACTGGCACTGTGGGACATCAAGGCGAAGGCGCTGGGTGTTCCCGTCTACTCTCTGTTCGGCGGTCCCATGCGCACACGCCAACGGGTGTACTGGTCGCACTGTGGATCCTCGCGGGCCGGCAATCACGAGATCATCGGCGTACCGCCGCTGCGAACCTGGGACGACATCAGCAAGTTGGGGCGCGAAGTCGTCGACCGGGGCTTCACCGCGTTGAAGACCAACATCATCTATCCCGGCGAGGTGGCCCGCACGTACCGCGGTGGCTTTGGCGGCGGGGAGGGCACCACGGACGGCACAGTCGACAACGCCATGATCGATCACATTCGTACGCAAATCGGGACCTTCCGCGACGCCGTCGGCCCCCACGTGGACATTGCTCTCGACCTCAACTTCAACTTCCGCGTCGAAGCCGCCAAGCGCATCTGCCGGGCGCTCGAGGACATGCGCATGATGTGGGTGGAGGTCGACATGTACGAACCCAACGGCCTGCGGGAAATCCGCGAGTCCACCAGCGTCACCATCTGTTCCGGGGAGAACCTGTTCACCGCGCGTGACTACCGCCGCTACTTCGAGGCCCGTGCCATGGACGTTTGCATGGTCGACGTCCCGTGGAACGGCTTCGCGAACTCCAAGCGGGTCGCCGACATGGCCGAGACCTTCGAGATCAACTGCGCGCCGCACAACTACTACAGCCACCTGTCCACGTTGCACTCGCTGCACCTCTGCGCGGTTCTGCCCAACGTGCGCATCTGCGAGATCGATATCGACGACGTTCCCTGGAAGGACGACCTTGTGACCGAAGCGCTTGAGTTCGACCACGGTCGGGTGGCGATTCCCGACCGCCCCGGTTGGGGTGCCGACCTGGACGAGGATGTCGCCCGGGAGCACGTTTGGCCACAAGGCCGCCTGCCCGGATACTGGTCCGGACCGCGCAAACGATAGGGATCGCGGAACCAGCAGCGCTGGGCCTTGCGCATGACCACCGACCGCCGTCAGACCAAGATCATCTGCACCGTGGGTCCCGCGACCGGGTCCTACGACGGCATTCAACGTCTCTACGACGCCGGGATGTCGGTGGTCCGGTTGAACATGTCCCACGCCAGTCAGGCCGAGGCGGCCGAGATCATCCACTGGGTAAAGACGCTGAACCGCAAGGTTCAATACCCGATGCCCATCATGCTCGACACGCAGGGTCCCGAGATCCGCACCGGGGCGATGTCGGAGCCATTGCAGCTGCGGGCGGGGCAAACCATCTTCCTCGATACACAACCCCATGACGATGGGGACGCACCCTCGATAGAGGTGAACTACCCGGAGTTGACCCAAGCGGTCGCCACGGGCGACCGGGTTCGCCTCGACAACGGTCTGATCAACGTGCGCGTCGTCTCCAAGACCCCTGGCCGCCTCGAGTGCCACGTGATCGACGGCGGCGAGTTGGGCAGCCGCAAGCACGTGAACCTGCCAGGCATCGAGGTCAAGCTGGCGTCGATCACGGCCAAGGATCGGGAGGACATCGCATTCGGGGTCGACCAGGAAATCGACTTCATCGCCCTGTCGTTCGTACGTTCGGCGGCTGACATCACTGAACTGCGCGAACTGCTTGGGTCTCGGGCCAGCCGATCCATCCAGGTGATCGCCAAGATCGAGAACACCGAAGGTGTCCGCAACGCGGAAGAGATCGCCCGTGCCGCCGACGGCGTGATGGTCGCTCGCGGCGACCTCGGCATCGAGACCGACATCGCGACCCTGCCGATCGTACAGCGGCGTTTGCTCGAGATCTGCGCTCGCCTCGGCAAGCGCTGCATCGTCGCCACCCACCTCATGGAGTCAATGATCGAAAACCCCATACCGACGCGGGCCGAGGTCACCGATGTCGCGAACGCGGTCTACGAGGGCACAGACGCGATCATGCTGTCCGGCGAGACCAGCATCGGGGCCTACCCCTACCGGTGCGTCGAGCAACTGGCCAACATCGCCCAGGCGAGCGAACGGCAACGCGGATTCGCGCTGCACGAGTCGCTGGCCAACGACACCGCCAAACAGCACCTCGCGACGTCCGCCGCAAGGCTCGCCGAGGCGATCCATGCGGCCGGCATCGTGGTCATCACGCGGCGCGGCATCACCGCCGACCTCGTCACCAACTGCCACCCCGAACACGTGCCGATCTTCGCCTTCACGAACACCAGCCAGACCCGGCGTCGGCTGATGCTCAACCGCGGCGTGTTCGCCTACCGCACGTCGTTCAGCAGCGATCCCGAGAAGACCATCCGCACGGCGCTGGCCGTTCTTCGCGAGCGTGAAGGCATCGATGCGAGCGAGTCGGTGGTAGTCATCTCCGACGTACTTGCCCAGACCGCCGTGGACGCGATCCAGCTGCGCAAGATTGGCGAGGACTAGCAGCCTGTCGGACTTCGGCGCGCCAGCGGCGAAGTCGGACAGGGTGATAGGCAGGTGGGGGCTGGGGCCGGACGCCGAGCCCGCGAGGCGTCTTGGCGGCGCTAGCCCGCATATTTCACCAAGTCGCTTGTGCCCATGACGTCACCGGCTGGTTCTTCGGGTATTTTCGGACCGTCTAGAGACGAATCAGGGTGAACAACCTGCGCTGGCCACGCCCTCGCGGGTCTCCCGGCCCTGTGCGATCATCGTGGCCCTTGGTGAAATATGCGGGCTAGCGACGCGACATCCGCCGCAGCGTTCGGGCCCTACGGACCGAGCATCATCGCCGACAAGTCGACCACCCGGATCCTCGCGATCGATCCGCTGACGCCCGCGAGCTTGCCCAATTCGGCAACGGCCACCTCCACCTCGTTCTCCGCCACCTCATTGGTGAGGATGATGATCGGCACCCAGGGTTCTTCGCCTGAACGGATGGCCTGGGGACGCTGGATGACCGCCTCGATGGAGATCCGGTGACGGCTCAGGATATCCGCGACCTCGGCGAACACGCCGGGCTGATCGATCGCGGGAATCTTCAGGTAGTGCGGGCAGACCACACCCGCAAGTCCGAGGCTCGGCAGTTGGGCGTGCGCCGCGGCGGGTACCGGAAGCGTGCCGCGCGCCAGTTCCACTAGGTCCGCCACCACCGCCGATGCAGTGGGCATTCCGCCCGCCCCCGGACCGGTGTGGAGTGTCGAACCGACCGCGTCGCCGTGTACCATGACGGCGTTAGTCACACCCGACACCTTGGCGAGCAACTCCGACTCCGGAACGAGGGCCGGATGCACGCGGGCCTCGATTCCGTCCTCTTGCCGACGGGCGATGCCGAGATGCTTGATGGAGAAGCCGAGTTCGCGGGCGTAGCGAATGTCCTCGACATCCACGTTGGATATGCCCTCCACATGGACACCGGCGGCATCTATGCCGGTGTCGAACGCCAACGCGGCGAGAATCGCGAGCTTCTGCGCGGCATCGATGCCCTCGACATCGAACGTCGGATCCGCCTCCGCGTAGCCCAGCCGCTGGGCCTCCGCCAGGGCGTTCCCGAAATCCTGGCCGTCCTCCTCCATCGCGGTCAGGATGTAGTTGGAGGTGCCGTTGACAATGCCCGCGAGGGCTTCGAGCCGGTTCGCCGCCAGGCCCTTTTGCAACGCATTGACGATGGGTATGCCGCCTGCCACCGACGCCTCGTAGCCGAGGGCAACATCCGCTTCCCGAGCCGCGGAGAACAGTTCGTTGCCGCAGCCAGCGAGCAGGGCCTTGTTGGCGGTTACGACATGCCGTCCACCGGCGATGGCGGTCTCAACGAGCTTCCTGGCATCGCCTTCGCCGCCGATCAACTCGACGACAACATCCACATCAGCAGTATCGAGGGAGTTCAAGTCCGTATCGAACGACGCCCCGCCGATGCCCACGTCCGGCTTGAACGACCGACTCGCAACGCGCACCAACTCGATCGCCCGGCCGCCGCGCCGCGCTAGGCTCTCCCGGTTTTCGACGAGTAGCCGGACAACGCTGGCGCCGACGGTGCCAAGGCCCGCCAGCCCCACTCGGAGCGGTTTTGACAACGGCTGCTCCGACTAGTGCTCCGTCAACCCTCAAACGTCGTGTCAGCGCGTCCGCAGGCGTTTCCCGCGAGGGCTTCGCGCAAAGCGCGAAGGCGGGTCGAAGGCCTATCGGGCATACGTCGAGGTTTGATCGCGCCAACGAAGCGGGAGGCGGTTGCGGGCGCGCCCTTCGGGTGGTCGACGGAGCGCCCCTCGCCGCATGTACCCATGCGCCGTTGCGGACGTTCGACGGACCCCGGTACGACTTCACGTCCGCGCCTTGCGAGGAACACTCCGGCGACCACTGACGCGACGTTTGAGGGTTGACGGAGCACTCTAGAGGCCGAGTACGGCTGCGAGTTGGTCAGGGGGTGCGTAGCCGGGAAGCATGGTGCCGTCCGGCAGGATTATGGAAGGTGTTCCCTCGATACCCAAGGATTGCCCCAACTCGAACTGCACACCCACGGGATGGTCCTCGCAGTAGCGTTCCGGTACGCCCTCGCCACGCTTGAGTGCGGTCAGTGCGCCCCTGGGATCCTCCGCACACCACGCGGACACCATCTTGTCGTAGGTCGGCGAACCGATTCCCGCCCGGGGAAAGGCCAGGTAACGGACCTCGATGCCTCTCTCGTTGTAGCCCGCGATCTCCTGGTGGAGCTTGCGGCAATAGCCGCAGTCGGTGTCTGTGAACACGACCACCGAGGCGAGCGTGCCGCCATCGGGCGCGAACGCGATGGTCCGCGCCGGGTCGATCTCGGCAACGACTCTGCGCCGCTCGACCGCTTGTTTCTGCTCGGTAAGGTTGACCAAGGCGCCACCGCGGGCTTCGTACAGGCTGCCCGCGATCAGGTAGCGGGCATCTTTCGTAACGTAGAGCGTGCCCCCTTCGACCATTACCTCATACAACCCGGGTACGTTGGACGGTTGCACGCTCTGCACCGTCAAGCCGGTGTCGAGGGCTTCAAAACGCGCTTTGAACTCGTCCATTGCCGACTCGTCGTCGGCAATGCAATGGACCGCAGCGAGCACACTCCCAGCCCAGATGGCCATGGCGCCGATCGGCACTCGATACTTGGTCAAGGGAACCTCCGGATCTGGTTCATTCCACACTATGAAACCTCTGATCAAGCCCGTCCATGGGCTTGATCAGGAGCAAAACAAAAGCGCGGTTTTGTTTTGCTCACAAATTCAATGGCTTGCGCCATCGAATTTGGCGGCACATCCCTGTGCCGCGCTAGAGAAGCTCTTGATCAGAGCTTCCCTAGCCCCGCGGGTGATGTTCCGCATGCAGGCTTTTCAACCGGTCGCGGGCGACGTGAGTATAAATCTGGGTGGTCGACAAGTCTGCATGACCGAGCATGAGCTGCACGGCGCGCAGGTCAGCGCCGTGGTTGACCAGGTGCGTGGCGAACGCGTGGCGAAGCGTATGAGGGGAAATCTCCCGCTCGATGCCGGCGGACGCGGCATAGCGCTTGACCATGTACCAGAACGTTTGGCGCGTCATGGCCTGCGCTCTGTTGCTGACGAACAGCGCGGGACTCGCGCGATTCTTGAGAATGGCCGGACGGGCCGAGCGGGCATACCGCTCCACCCAGTCGACGGCGGTCTCTCCCATGGGGACCAGCCGCTCCTTGCCGCCCTTGCCAATCACTTGGACGGTACCGCGTCGCAGGTTGAGGGAGGTGAGACTCAGCGACACCAGCTCCGATACCCTCAGTCCCGTAGCGTAGAGCGTCTCCAGCATCGTGCGATCCCGGAAGCCGACCGGCTGGCCTTCGGGGTCGTCACTCCTCGGTGCCCCCAGCAAGCGCTCCACCTCGTCCTCGGTCAGCGAACCGGGAAGCGGACGCCCGAGCAGCGGGCTACTCAGGTTGGCCGTGGGATCCACCTGGAGCGAACCCGCGTCCAGTGCGTGGCGGTAAAAGCCCCGGGCAGCGGAGAGAAAGCGGGCGACGCTGCGTGGAGACCGGTGTTCGGCAAGACGCGAGGCGAGATACTCCTGCAGGTCGGCTTCGCTGGCGGAGGCGAGGTCGCGTTGTAGCCAGCCGGCGAAGCCCTTGAGATCGCGACGGTACCCGGCGAGGGTCGCCCGGCTGAGACCACGTTGCATCCACAAATGGTCCAAGTGGGCTTCGATTGCACCATCTTGGGTCACAGCTCTAGGCATCCTTGTCCACGATCGTCTGGCACATCCCGGTGCAGAACCCCACGCGACCGGGCGGGAGTATACCCAAACCATTGAAAGACTGGGGAAATTCCAGAAAAGTCACCGAACAGCGCGACCGTCTGGCACGGTCCCTGCTTAGATAGGTCAAGTCCGGGTATCCGATCGGTCCCGATCATTGGATCATCCGATCGGTCGCACGGACGGTTCAGTCGCCGGTCGCCTCTCCCGGTGCTGGACAATGCCAGCTTGCCAGGCGGCGCGTTCTCCCCTTCGAATCCAACGCCTGGCAGGCTGGTTGCTCCCCTCGGAAAGGTGCCCGAACCAGAACCGTAGGGGCGACCCTTGTGGTCGCCCGTGCTCGTCCCGGCACGGTGTCGGTGGCCAGGACGGGCGACCACAAGGGTCGCCCCTACGGGAGATTACCTACACCTTCTCCCGGATTCGGGCAGCGCGGCCGCGCCGTTCACGCAGGTAGTAGAGCTTCGCCTGGCGCACGTCGCCCCGGCGCTTGAGCTCGACCGAGGCGATCAAGGGGCTGTGCGTCTGAAACGTCCGCTCGACACCCACCCCATGGGATATCTTGCGTACCGTAAAGGCCGAGTTGAGACCGCGGTTGCGCTTCGCGATGACGACACCCTCGAATGCCTGAAGGCGTTCACGGGAGCCTTCGCGCACGCGCACTTGCACGACCACGGTGTCGCCCGGTGAGAAGTCCGGGAGGTCGGTCTTCAACTGCTCGGTTTCGATTTGCTCGATGGTCTTGTTGCGGTGCATCGTGTCTCCTCCTGATTCGGTGCTTGCGGCAGACGGCTTCAGGATGCGCCCGCCGTGTCGCGTATGTAGCTCGCGAGCAGGGCGCGGTCATCTTCGCCGAGTTCGCGGTCGAGTAGCAGATCCGGTCGCCGCAGCCAGGTTCGCCCCAGCGCTTCGCGCTTCCGCCACGTCGCCACGGCCCCATGGTTGCCAGACAACAGGACCTCGGGAGTACGTCCCGTCGTGTGCGTCTCGGGACGCGTATATTGCGGATAGTCGAGCAGTCCGTCCACATGGGATTCGCGGGTGATCGAATCGGGATTGCCGACGACACCCGGCAACAGCCGCACTGCCGAGTCGAGAACCACCAAGGCGGCCAATTCGCCGCCGGAGAGTACGTAGTCGCCGATGGACAGTTCGCGATCCACATGGCGCTCGACGAACCGCTCGTCGACGCCCTCGTAGCGAGCGGCGACCAGCACGAAGCCTTCGAGAGCCGCCAGTTCGGCGGCGATCCGGTGATCGAATCGCTCGCCCTGGGGACTCAGAAACACCACAGGCGCTCCCTCGGGAACGGCCGAACGGGCGGCGCTCACTGCCTCGCCGAGGGGCTCGACCATCATCACCATCCCGGCACCGCCGCCGAACGGACGGTCGTCCACTGTCTTGCGCGCATCATGGGCGTAGTTCCGGGGATTGAACCGCGCACACTCGAGGCGGCCGTCGCGCACGGCTCGTCCCAGCACGCCCGTTGTCAGGAAGCCGTCGACGAGCTCCGGGAACAGGGTCACGATCGCCGTCTTCATCAGACCCAATCCTGGTCCCAGTCCACGACCACCCTACCCCCAGCGGCCTCAACGGCGATCACCACCTCGCGTACGAACGGAATCAGCCGCTCGCCGCTGCCATGTGCAACGACCATGACATCGTGCGCAGGCGTGGAGAACAACCTCACGACTTTCCCCAGATCGACACCGGACTCATTCACAACCTGCAGACCCACGAGGTCCCGCCAGTAGTATTCGCCCTCGGTCGGCGCCGGCAGAACGCTGGCGTCGACGCCAATCGGCGTACCGCTCCACTCTGCGGCCACATCGCGGTCGTGGGAACCTTCGATGCGCGCGATGAGGCCGTTTCCGTGTTCCTGTGCCTGGACATCCACGACCTCCCAGCGATTCCGGCGTTTGAGCAGCCAAGGCGTGTAGCTCAGAAGGTTGGCCGGCGGTTCGGTATAGGAATTCACATGCGCCCATCCCTTCACGCCGAACGGCCCGCCGATCATGCCGACGAGAACGGGTTGTGCCATCGCCTAGGCGGTGTCGTCGTCCGCCGGAGTCTCGTCATCGGCGTCGGCTGCGGCCGCATCGCCAGTTTCGGTGTCGTCGTTAACTTCCGCCCCGGTCTCGCCGGAAGGCTCGTCGGCCCCCGCCACCGTCTCGTCCGCGGCGACGACCGTCTCTTCGGTAGCGGTGGCCTCCTCATCGGTAGCGCCAGCCGTCTCTTCGGCAGCAACGTTGGTGTCATCGGTGGCGGCAGCGCTGTCGGCGGTATCAGCGTCCGTCGGAACCGCGTCCAAACCTTTTTGCGACCGCGCAACGAGCTGTTTGACCCGTTGACTGGCTTGGGCACCGTTGGACAGCCAGTAGTCGAGGCGCTCCAAGTCGATGCGCAATGTCTCGTCGCGACCCCGCGCCACCGGGTTGTAGAAGCCCAGACGCTCGATGAATCGACCGTCCCGCTTGGCTGACTTCTCGGCCACGGTAACGTGGTAGAAGGGGTTCTTCTTGCCACCGTGGCGCGCCAATCGAATCGTGACCACGTTGGGGCACCTGCCAAAAATGAAGCGCGCGATTCTAGCACTCCCCGGCAGTAGGGTCATGCGTTGCGCGTGTCGAGAATGCTGCGCATTCTCGGGCGATCATCGGCGTTGTTTACGGCGCTTGGTGGGCTTTCTGCCAAGCGACCCGGTGGTGGTGCCTTCAGCGGCGGCGAGGCCGCGCATCATGCGGTCCATGCCGCCTTTGCGGGTCACCTTGCGCATGGTTTTCTGCATCTGCCGGTGCTGCTTCAGCAGTTGGTTGACGTCCTGGACGCTGGTGCCGCTGCCGTTCGCGATACGGCGCTTGCGGGAACCGTTGATGACGTCCGGGAAGTGGCGTTCCTGGGGCGTCATGGAGTCGATGATGACTTCCATGCGGCGAAACCTGGCGCCGTCCATCTTGGCCTGGGCGGCGGGCGGAAGTTGGTCCATGCCAGGGAGCCTCTCCATCAGGCCCTCCATGCCGCCGAGGCTGCCCATCTGCCGTAGCTGGTCGCGGAAGTCCGACAAGTCGAAGCGGCTGCCTTTCTGTATCTTCCTGGCTAGGCGGGAAGCCTTCTTCCTGTCGACCTTGCGTTCGGCATCCTCGATCAGGGTCAGCACGTCGCCCATGCCGAGGATGCGGGACGCGATGCGGTCCGGGTGGAAGGCCTCGAGCGCGTCGGTCTTCTCGCCGACGCCGAGAAACTTGATGGGCTTGCCGGTAACGGCACGCACGGACAGCGCGGCGCCGCCCCGGGCGTCCCCATCGGCCTTGGCGAGGACCACCCCGGTGAGCGGCAGCGCGGCGTCGAAAGCCTTGGCGGTGGTCGCGGCGTCCTGCCCGGTCATGGCGTCCACGACAAACAACGTCTCAATCGGCTCAAGCACACCGTGGATGGCGGCGATCTCTTCCATCATCTGCTCGTCGATGGCCAGACGACCCGCGGTGTCGACGATCAGCACGTCGTCCAAGTGCGTTCCAGCATCGCCCCGCGCGCGCTTGGCGATAGCCACGGGATCTTCGTCCGCCCGACTTGGAATGAACCGAACGCCCGCCTCCCGGGCGAGCGTCTCGAGCTGCTCGATGGCGGCCGGACGATGCACGTCCGCGCTGACTACGGCGACACGCTTGCTCTCGCGTTCAGCGAGGTAGCGGGCGAGCTTGGCGACCGTCGCCGTCTTTCCCGCACCCTGAAGCCCGGCTGTGAGGACCACCGCGGGAGGCGTGACCGCCAGGCTCAAGGCGTCGTTTGCCTCCCCCATCAAGCGCACGAGTTCCTCGTGCACGATCTTCAGGAACGCCTGGCCCGCATCCAGCGAACCTGTGACCTCGTTGCCAATGGCGCGTTGCTGAACGTCGGCGGTGAACGACCGCACCACCGACAGCGCCACGTCGGCCTCCAGCAAGGCGATGCGAACCTGACGCACAGCGCCCGCGATGTTGTCCTCGGTCAGGCGGGCGCGACCCGATACGGCGCGCAGCGCCTTCGTCAGGCGATTGGACAAGCCTTCGAACACGCTAGATCACGAAGGTGATGTAGGGCAACAGCGACTCCGCGAACGACATGAGTCCGCTGAACACCGGAAGCCCCAGGAGCCCTGCGGCGATCAGCGCGAACAGCCCCCACACGCCGTAGCGGTCGTTGTAGTAGCGGTACATGCCCGCGAGGCGGCGTGGCAGCAAGTGCGGCAGGATGTAGGTACCGTCCAAGGGACCCAACGGGATCAGGTTGAAGACCATCAGCAGCAGGTTCACCTGGACCAGGATGATGAAGAACATCTGTGCGTCCCACCCGGCGAAGAACTCGACCCCGGCGAGCCGCATGGACAGGAAGAAATTCCACGCCAGCATCGCAAGCAGCAGGTTCATTCCGGGGCCTGCCGCCGCGACCCACAGATCCGCCCTTTGCGAGCGGTAGTTGCGCGGATCGGTCGGTACCGGTTTGGCGTAACCGAAGCCCACGAACAGGACCATCAGGAGTCCCATGGGATCGATGTGCGCGACGGGATTGAGTGTCAACCGACCCGCCCGCTCCGCCGTGTCGTCGCCACTCAACTTTGCGATCCATGCGTGGCCGAACTCGTGGCACGAGAGCGACAGCACGAGGGCGGTCACGATCACCGCGAACAGCGCGATCTGACCGTCGAAGGCGAGCGAAATCAGGTTGTTCATCGTGCCGCGTTCAGTCGGCTGTCCAGCACGCTACGAGATCTTCGTCGGCAGCGTGCGCGCGGAGGTGATCCTTAAGCCCCGACCGCATCTTCGCGACGACGTCGCCGTGAGCGGCCGAGACATCCGTCTCGGCGAACGGATCGGCCCTGAGGTCGTACAGCTCGGCTGCACCTTGGTGGCCCACGGGCGCAAAACCCCAGCGGCCGTCCGTGACCCACGGCGTAACGCTCTTGCCGGGGCAGGTGCCGTCATCGCCGAGGCGTACGAATGTCCCGGTTACCGCTAGATCCCGGTGATCCGGCCGGCTCTCCAGCACCGCCGTCGCGAAGCTAGTCCCGTCGAAGGGCTCCAAGGGCGCCGGGTCTACGCCGGCGAGTTCGCCGACGGTCGGCTGGATGTCCACGGGCTGCGCCAGCATGTCGAGGCTTTTGCCGCGAGGTACATCGCCGCCGGCGATCAGAAAGGGGACGTGGCTGACCTCCGGATAGATCGGCCAGTACCGCGGGTCGTGGTCGGAAATGTTGCTCTTGCCGGTGCGGTCGTGTTCGCCGAGGCTCGTGCCGTGGTCGCTGGTGACGACCACGATGGTTTCGTCCCACAGGCGCAGATCGTCCACCTTCTGCAGGATTCTTCCCAAGTGACGGTCGACAAGCTGGGTCTCCGCGGCGTAGTGGGCCCAGAGATTGTTGAGTTCTTCGGGCGAGTAGTCGCTGGCGGGCCCGTAGTTGCAATGCAGCATGGGTTCGCCGTCGTAGTCCGGATCGTAGGTGCGGACCAGGTACTCCGGTGGATCCCAGGGCTCGTGGGGATCGAACAAGTCGACCCACAGGAAGAACGGCGAGGCGCGATGGTTCTCCTCCAGCCAGCGCACGGTCGTGGCCGCCGTGCGCGCGCAGAACATCTCCTCCTCGCGATTCGCGTAGCGGTTGATCCAACGGTGCAGGTCGGCCAGCGTCCTGCCCTGGAAACTCGGCGTCGCGCGGGTCTTGGCGCGCGGCATGACCTCCTCGATGTCGTCGTTGAGGTGCAGCAGGTGGCGATCGCCCTCCTGGCCCCGATGCTGGTAGGCCGCTTGGAAACCCTGTTGGAAACGGGCGTTGAACAGGTGCGGACAGTCGCACAGCAACTGGGTGGCGTAGCCCTGACGCGAGAGTTGCCGGGCGATGTGGTTGCGCCCGGACAGATCGATCGGCTGCCACGGATAGTGCGGCCAGCCGAGTCGTCCGGTGGCGATGTCCGTACGGTGCGGAATCGTCGGGAAGCTACCGGCGTGGAAGCCCTCCACCGCGGTCGCCCGATCCGCCGCGAAGGCATCGAGTTCGGGTGTGTGCACCGGCCGCTGCGCGCGCTGGCCCAGGTTGTCGTAGCGGAACGTGTCCGTGATGAGCAGGATGATGTTCTTCATTGGCGATGTCCGTCCGTCTCAGATACCGGGGTCGCGGGCTGATGGGTGCGTCTGCTTGCCATCCCGAACGCCAAGCGTGCCACCACGATGCCGGCGACGAAGCCCGTCAGATGCCCGTCCCAGGACACGCCGGCGGCCCCGGGCAGCACGCCGAAAATCATTCCACCGTAGAGAACCACCACCACCACGGCGACGGCGACAGCCTGCAGGCTACGTTCGTAGACGCCCCGCGTCACCAGGAAGCCGAAGTAGCCGAACACCACGCCACTCGCACCGATATGGGCGGCTTCGCGGCCGAACATCCACAACAGCACGCCGCCGAGCACGACGATGGCCAAACTGATCGCGACGTAGTAGCGGACGCCTCGCAACAGCAGGAACGCACCGAACACCAGTAGCGGGATGGTGTTCGACATGAGGTGACCGAAGGAGCCGTGCACGAACGGCATGGCAACGACACCCGGCAGCCCGTCGATTCGGCGTGGCACCAGCGCCAAGCGGTAGATCAGGGCGTCGCCGTAGCCCAAGGCAACCAGCGATACCGCCCACACCCCGCCGATCACCAGTGCCAGGGCGACGATACGGGACCGGGTCTCCGGCGCCACAGCTAGCGCGCCTCGTACGACGAGGCGACCAAGAGCAGCCTCGGGCGTTGTTCGAAATGCAACCTGTCCGTTGACATCAGCGCTGCTCGAGGAATCTAGGTGTACGACGTCGTTCGCACGCGTCTCAAGGTACCACGCCGTCGGCACCCAGCCGTTCGATCAGCCACGTCTTCAGCGGCACGTCCTCGTCCGCCGGCGAGGTGTAGCCGAAGCCGCCGTTGGGACTCTCGCCCAACAGTTGTCGGCGGATGGGATCAGCGCCTGGAAGGTAGTGCGAGACGGTCATGTCGTCGCGGGGGCGCAACCAGCGGTAGCTGTAGCCCAGGAACAGTACCTTGCGCGTCACCGCCGAGGTGTTGCGCCCCGCGGCGTGCCACAGGCGCCGGTCGAATAGCACGGCGTCACCGGCGTCCGCGCGTACGGCGATTGCCTGCGGATGGTCCTGTTCCGCGTCGTCCGGCAGATCCAGACGGTTCATGCGGTGGCTGCCAGGTACAACATGGAAATTGCCCCGATTGGTGTCGACCGTACTGGTGAAAAAAAAGCCGACTTTCAACGACACACGCGAGCGGGGCTCGCCCTCGAGCTCGAGATTCAGTCGACCGCTGTCCTGATGCCAGTGCAGTCGAGGATGACGCGGCACATGCCCGGCCGGGAGGGGCGGCGTGATCATGAGGTGGGAGTGGTAGAGCTGGATATGCCAGCCAAGGATGTCCACCACCTTCATGAACGTCTGTGGCAGGTCGAGGAGTTCGAGGAACGCATCGTCCTTGCCGATCGCGTCGAGCAGGTTCAACGGCTCGTGCGCCTGACTTCCCGCCGCGGGGGCCTCCCGCCGCGGGCGCCACTCGGCGTCGAGCCGCTCGGTCGCCGCGGCGAGAACCGCCACGCGGTCCGCTGCAAGGACTCCCGGCACCACCAGGAACCCGTCGTCTTCAAACCGCTGCCGTTCGTCGTCGGTCAGCCGGTGTTTGAGACAGGTCTCGTCCACGCCGTCAGTGCAGTTCCGTCAACGCCTGGTTCGCCAACACCCGGAGTTCCCGGCGCAGCGGCCACGGCGAACCCATCAGCTGGATCATGCCGACGACAACCATCTCTTCCACGGGATCCACCCAGAAGACGGTACCGGCCGCACCGCCCCAACTGTACTCGCCCTGGGAGCTCAGCACGCCGGATGCCACGGAGTCCATGTTGATGCCGAAACCGAGACCGAAGCCGAAGCTCTGGGCCGCGGCCCGAGCTCCCGGACTCTCGCCGGTACCGCCTCCGCTGAGCGTCGCCGGAAGATGGTTGGCGGTCATGAACTCCACGGTCTTGGGACTCAGGATCCGTACGCCGTCCAACTCGCCGCCGCGCCGTACCATCTCGGCGAAGCGCAGGTAGTCCATGGTCGAGGACACCAGGCCGCCGCCGCCGGAGAACATCTCGGTGCGCTCGTAAGGCCGGTTGATCTGGACAAGCCTCTCCTCCTCGCGGCTCCACGCGTGGTTGGGTAGCAAGCGGTCGAGTTTGTCTTCGGGAACGTTGAAGAAAGTGTCGTCCATGCCCAAGGGTTCGAACAGTCGTTCCTTCAGGAAGGCATCGAAGGACATGCCGCTCAAGCGCTGCACGACAAGTCCCGTGACGTCAACGGCGACGCTGTAGTGCCAGCGCTCGCCCGGTTCGAACACCAGCGGCAGCAGGCCAAGGCGCTCGGCGAACTCGTCGAGGTTGCGCCCGGCGAGAGGCTGGACCTCGTTGTACAGCGCATCCACCGGATTGCCGCGCGGATTGAAGCCGTAGCTCAAGCCCGTGGTGTGGGTCAGCAAGTGGCGCATGGTCATGGTTCTTTCGGCCGGCACACGTTCGCCGTCCACCAGGACGTCGAGTTCCGCCAGTTCCGGCACGAACTTCGCTACGGGATCGGACAGCGCGAAGGCGCCCTCCTCGTAGAGCATCATCGCCGCCACGGCGGTGATCGGCTTGCTCATCGAGAAGATGCGGAACAGGGCGTCCCGGGTCATCGGTCGGTCGTCCTCGGCACCGCGCTGACCCACCGCCTCGAAGTGAACGATCTTGCCGTCCCGGGCGACGAGGGTGACCACGCCGGCGAGCTTGCCCTCGTCGACGTAGCGCTGTGTCATCCCGGTGATGCGCTCAAGGCGCTCGTCCGACATCCCGGCTTCGGTGCCCGGCGCTTCGACGAGATCCCCGGCAACCGCCACCATGGCCAGGCAGACGGTTAGGATGCCTGCCATCAGTCTATTCGCTAGCTGCACTGTTCCCCCCTGCGGGACGCAAAACGCCGAAGTTTAGCAGCACCGTGGGGGCGACCCGTTGCGGGCGACTGCAAGGTTAGGGGGCGACCACAAGGGTCGCCCCTACGAGAGAATGTCGGCGTACTTCTGGCGCAGCACGTTCTTCTGCACCTTGCCCATGGCGTTGCGTGGCAGGTCGTCCACGCGGATCACCCGTTTGGGTTGTTTGTAGCGTGCGAGCCTGTCCTTCAAGTGGGCACTGACGAGCTCATCGTCGACCCGCCCACGAGCCACCACCACCGCCACCACGCCTTCGCCGAAGTCGGCATGGGGGACACCGATCACCGCGGACTCGACGACCTCCGGAATCTCGTCGATCAAGGTCTCGACCTCTTTCGGGTAGACGTTGTAGCCGCCGCTGATGACGAGATCCTTGTCCCGGCCGACGATGGTGATTCGGCCCTCGGCGTCCATGGTCCCGAGGTCGCCGGTGACGAAGAAGCCGTCGCCGCGGAACTCTTCCGCCGTCCGCTCCGGCATCCGCCAATAGCCCTTGAAGACATTGGGTCCACGGACTTCGATGGTGCCTACCTCGCCGGTCGGCACGGGGCTGCCCGCCTCGTCGGCGATGCGGACATCCACTCCCGGCAGCGCGAAACCCACGGTTCCCGCCACCCGCTCACCATCCAGCGGGTTCGACGTGTTCATGAGTGTCTCGCTCATGCCGTAGCGTTCCAGGATGCGGAACCCCGTTCTTTCCTCGAACGCGCCGAACGCCTGTTCGGTGAGCGGTGCGGATCCGGAGATGAAAAGGCGCATGTGGGCACAGGCGGCGGCATCGAACGCCGGCTCGTTCACGAGCCGCGTGTAGAACGTCGGCACACCCATCACGACCGTGGATCTCGGCAGGTCCCGGATGATCGCCTCGGCGTCGAAACCGGCGTGGAAGACCACCGGGGTGGCGTTCTGAAACGCACAGTGAAGAGCCACGAATAGCCCGTGGACATGGAAGATCGGCAAGGCGTGGAGGAGCACATCGTCGTCCCGCCAGCCCCAGGCTGCGCACAGGGTCTCGGCGTTCGAGAGGAGGTTCGCGTGGGTCAGCATGGCACCCTTGGAACGACCGGTCGTGCCGGAGCTGTAGATGATCGCCGCGAGGTCGTCGTCGGCACGGGAAACGCTCTTGGCGGCGGGCAAGTCCCGGGATGGCGACGCGAGCAGCGTGCCACGACCACCGTCCAGCGTCGCCACGGACACATGGGTCTCGAAGTCGGAATCGACGACCAGCAACGCCGGTTCGCAGTCGTCGATGAAGTACTCGACCTCCGGCTTGGTGTAGGCGGTGTTGATCGGCACGTACACGGCACCCGTCTTCAGGCACGCGAGATAGAGAGCGACCGCTTCAGGGGTCTTCTCGACCTGGACCAGAACGCGGTCGCCCGCGCCCACCTGCCGCTCATCGAGTGCCCGAGCCAACCGCTCGGTCTCTTCGACGAGACGCCCATACGACCAGTCCTCACGTCCAGGGCAAAGCAACGCCGGAGTATCGGCGGCGCGCAGGAACGCCGCTTCGAATCGGGCATGGATGTTCATGGCCCACCATTATTCCATTGCCCGCGCTGGTCTTTTCGCAGTGCCGACCCAATAATCCGCGCCGGACAAGACGAGGGGAACGAGACCATGGGCGTGAACGCCACGACCCGCACCGGGCGAGTCCAGGGACGCGAGAAGGATGGCGTCCTGCTATTCGCCGGAATCCCCTACGCGGCGCCACCGGTTGCTGGACGGCGTTTCCGCGCGCCCGCCGCCCACGAGAGCTGGACCGACGTGCGCGATGCCCGCAAGTTCGGCCCGGCGGCACCACAGATCGCCGACGGTGGTATCACCAACCCACCGGTGCGCTGGGACGAGGACTGCCTCCGACTCAACGTGCAGACACGGGCACTGGACGACGCCGGCCGACCTGTGCTCGTGTGGATCCACGGCGGCGGCTACCGCACCGGTCAAGGCGCGGTTCCCTGGTACAACGGGGCCCGGTTTGCGGCCAACGGCGACATCGTTGCGGTGACCATCAACTACCGCCTTGGCGCACTCGGTTTCACCGATCTGTCCCGGTTCGGCGACGAGTTCGCCACCTCGGGCGTGAACGGCATCGCTGACCAGATCGCCGCCCTCGAATGGGTGCGTGACAATATCGCGAGCTTCGGCGGTGACCCGGCGAAGGTCACCATCGCCGGCGAGTCCGCCGGCGGCTTCAGCGTCGGCACCCTGCTCGGCTCGCCTCGGGCAGAGGGACTGTTCCGCGGCGTCATCGCTCAGAGCGGCGCCGCGCATCACTGCCTCCCGCCAAGCGCCGGCCAAACCGTGGCAGACCGTTTCCTCGAAGCCCTCGGGGTCGACAACGTCATCGGCGTGGAAGCGGCGACCGTGGAGGCGATTCTCGAGGCCCAGGCATCGGTCTGCCGTGCCTTGGAACGCGGTCCTGGACTCGATACCCAACTCGGCGTGCCGGTGTCGGCCTTCTATCCCGTGATCGGTTCGGACGTTTTGCCGGAAGCGCCACTGGAGGCGATTCACCGGGGCTTGAACGCCGACGTCAAGGTTCTGGCGGGTTCCAACCGGGACGAAACCACGCTCTGGGGCTACGGTGAGGTCGACGCCGGACGGCTTGACCGCACCGCCACAAGGCTCGGCAACGAGCGGATCCTAGACGTCTACCGCCGGACCCGTCCCGAGGCCACGGCCCGGGAGCTGTTGACCGCCCTCACGTCGGACCACATGTTTCGGATTCCCGCGATTCGCCTGGCCGAAGCCCGCGGTGGAAACACCTGGCTCTACCAGTTCAACTGGCGCTCCCGGTTCCAACACCTAGGCGCGACCCACGCGCTCGAGATTCCATTCGTGTTCGACAATCTTCACCAACCGGGCGTCGACGCGTTCATCGGCGAGGGGCCGTCGCCCCAGCACGTTGCCGACGACATGCACCGTGCCTGGACGCGTTTCATCCGCGACGGTGACCCCGGGTTCGCGCCCTACACCGCCGAGCGCCGCAAGACCATGGTCTTCGACGACACTTCAGGCGTCGTTGAAGATCCGGATGGCGAGGAACGAGCCGCCTGGGAGGGGCTGCGGTAGTGTGCCGCATCGCAAGCGTGGTCACGTCTCGCCTGCAACGAAGGACGTGCGAGCATCGACCCAAGTGCTGGTTCTGATGGCGGCACATCCTCGCTATGGGTCCGCCCTCGCCGGTGCCATTTGCCGTACGAAACGTCACCCTTGTTCCGAGGCGGAACGGTAGTGTCCGAACCTTTGTGGCGACCGAGCGCCGATGCAATCGACCAGGCCAATCTGACCCGATTCGCCGGTCGGTTGGGTTTCGCGCCGACGGACTATCGCCCCCTGCATGACTTCTCGGTCGACCAACGCGCCGAGTTCTGGGATGCGGTCTGGGACTTCTGCGGCATCGTCGGCGACCGTAGCCAAGGTCCGTCACTGGCCGACGGCGACCGGTTTCCCGGCAGCCGCTGGTTCCCCGAGGCGCGACTCAGTTTCGCCGAGAACCTGCTGCGCCATCGGGACGACTCGGTGGCGATCGTATCGGTGTTGGAGAACGGCCGACGCCGCGCGTTGACCTACCGGGAACTCGCCGCCGCCACGGCCGCCTTCCGGACGACACTGTCCAAGCTTGGCGTCCACGAAGGAGACCGGGTCGCCGGCTGGCTACCCAACGTTCCCGAGACCGTCATCGCCATGCTGGCCACCGCCAGCCTCGGCGCGGTCTGGTCTTCGTGTTCCCCGGATTTCGGCGTCGAGGGCGCGCTCGACCGTTTTGGCCAGATCGAACCCAAGGTGCTGATCGCCTGCGACGGCTACGAATACGGCGGCAAGCGTTTCGATGTGCGCCAGCGGGCGCAGACCGTCGCGGACGCCATCGACTCCATCGATCACTTGGTGTGGGTGTCCCTGTTGGGCGAGGTCGAGGACGCAATCGCCAAGGCGTGTGCGGACAACCCGCTCGCCGAGCCGGAGTTCGTCCGTCTGCCCTTCGACCATCCTCTCTACGTCATGTATTCCTCCGGCACCACCGGCATGCCCAAGTGCATCGTCCACGGCGCTGGCGGCACGCTCATCCAGCACCTCAAGGAGCACCAGCTCCATGTGGACCTGAAACGCGACGACACGCTATTTTTCTTCACCACCTGCGGCTGGATGATGTGGAACTGGCTCGTCTCGGCGCTCGCCACCGGGTGCCGGGTCGTGCTCTACGAAGGTTCGCCCTTCCATCCCGGTCCCTCCGCCCTGCTTGATCTCGCCGAACGTGAGGCGGTGAGCGTGTTTGGGGTCAGCGCGAAGTACCTGTCGGCAATCGAAAAGGCGGGCGTCACGCCGCGCACCACCCACGACCTGGGGACGCTGCGGTCGATTCTGTCCACGGGCTCGCCACTCACCCACGAGGGCTTCCGCTACGTCTACCGCGACGTCAAGGACGACATGGCACTGCAGTCGATCTCGGGCGGGACGGACCTGATCTCCTGTTTCGCCCTCGGTTGCCCCTGGCTGCCCGTCTTCGAAGGGGAGATCCAAGCCAAGGGGCTCGGCATGGCGGTGGATGTTTGTGACGATGCCGGGACGCCGCTACAGCACGGCAAGGGCGAGTTGGTGTGCACCAAGTCGTTCCCCAGTGCACCAATCGGGTTCTGGAACGACCCGGAAGATGCCCGGTACCGCGCGTCCTACTTCGACAAGTACCCAGGCGTGTGGGCCCACGGCGATTTCGCTGAGTTCACCGGCAACGCCGGCATGATCATCCACGGTCGTTCCGACGCCGTGCTCAATCCTGGCGGCGTACGCATAGGCACCGCCGAGATCTACCGCCAGGTGGAAACCGTTTACGAGGTGGTGGATGCCGTCGCCGTCGGTCAGGAGTGGGACGACGACACCCGCGTGGTGCTGTTCGTCGTGGTCCGCGACGGCGTCGATCTCGACGACGCACTCCGCGACCGCATCAAGCGCCGCATCCGCGAGCACGCCAGTCCCCGGCACGTTCCCGCCGTGATCGCGGCCGTCCCCGATGTACCCCGCACCTTGAGCGGCAAGATCGCCGAACTCGCCGTGCGCGAAGTGGTCCACGGGCGCGAGGTGACGAACACCACGGCTTTGGCGAATCCCGAGGTGCTCGAGGCGTTCAGGAATCGCGCGGAACTCGCCTAGGGGCGACCCTCGTGGCGGGCACCGAAACCCTCACCGATCTGCCGCCGCTCCGCGCGCGCCGGATTCTGCAGCTTGCCTTCAAGTGCTGGCCGTTCATCCGGCCGTTGATCAAGCATCTCCTGGTTCTGATCGCTGGTACGGTGCTTGTCTCCCTAGTCTTGTTCGCCGTCTTCCTGCTCGGTACGGATCTGTTCAACAACAAGATCCTGGTCGGGGACAAGCTCCAACCCCTGCAGGCGCAACTGTTGTTCGTGGACGAGTCGTTCGTCCTCCAGGACATCGCCGACAACGTCAACGAACGCGAGCTTCTGACGGAATCGCAGCGAAAGACCGTCAGGACGCGCACCATCATCTGGGCATCGGGTCTTCTCGTGGTGTTCGCTCCGCTCGTCGGCATCCTCCTGTACTACAACATTTGGATCTGGCAGATGATCAACCAGAACCTCCGCGTGGCGATGATCGCCAAGGCGGAACACCTGTCGTTGAAGTACCACAGCCAGTCCCGGGTCGGCGATGCCATCTTCCGCATCTACCAGGACAGCGCGACGATCACGAGCCTCATCCAGGAGACCTTCGTCGGCCCGGCGGCGGCGCTCTACAACATCGTCCTAGCGCTTGGTTTGCTGTGCTTCTTCGACCCGAGGATCGCGTTGGCCGCCGTCCTGGCGGTGGTGCCGATGATCCTCCTGACGGCCAAGGCGACGCGCCTCCTGCGCGAACGGGCGCTTGCCAACCGCGTCGCCTTCAGCAACCTCACCTCAAGGCTGCAGGAAATCATGATCGCGCTCCGAATCGTCAAGGCGAACAAGGGCGAAGCGCGGGTTCTCGAGCGTTTCGACCAGGATTCGCATCGCGCCCTGGATGCGGCATTCACGCTGCGCATGACCATTGCCGTCCTGCAGATCCTCGTGACCTCGATCGCCGCCCTGGTGACGATCGGCGTCGAATACGTAATCGTCTACTGGGTGCTCGGCGAACGGGAGACGTTTCTCGGTGCCGCCGCAGTGACGGTGATTGGCTTCGCCGTATGGAACTACGGAGCGTTCGAGGGCGCGCGCGAGCGACTCAGTGGCGCGTTGTTCGGGCCAACCGAACTGGTCGGCGCCTGGGCGCGCCTGCAGGATCTCTTCATCGGGCTCGAAAGAGCGTTCTACCTGCTGGAACTCGAAGCCGACATTGTCGATCCCGACCGGCCGGTGCCCTTCCCGACACCCGTCGAGTCCGTGACCTGGGAGGACGTCCACTTCGCCTACGATCCGACGCTTCCCGTGTTGCAGGGCGTCGATCTCGTGGCCACCTCGGGAACGATCACCGCGATCGTCGGCGGTAGCGGCGCGGGCAAATCCACCCTCGTGTCTCTGCTGCTGCGACTCTACGACCCGGATCGGGGGCGCCTCCTCGTCAACGGCACGGACTTAAGAATGCTCCAGGTCGATGACATCCGGGGGAGTGCGGCCATCGCCTTGCAGCGCAACGTCCTTTTCGCCGGCACGGTTGCCGACAACATCGGCTACGCGGCGCGGAGTCCAACGCGCGCCGATATCGAGGCTGCAGCCCGGGTGGCGTGCGCCGATGGGTTCATCCGCGAACTCGCCGACGGCTACGACACCGAACTTGGCGAACGCGGCGGCAAGCTCTCGTCAGGACAGCGCCAGCGCCTGTCGCTGGCCCGAGCCATTGTCAGGAACACGCCGATTCTCATCCTCGACGAGCCGACTGCCGCGCTTGATGCCGAGACTGAGCTCGCTGTCATGCGCAACCTCCGGCAGTGGGGAAAGGACAAGGTGGTGTTCCTGATCACCCATCGCATAGCCACGATCCGCGATGCGGATCAGATCGTGTTTCTCGAACAGGGGCGGCCGGTCGAGGTCGGGGATCACGATTCGCTACTCCGGGCCGATGGTCGCTACCGGCTGTTTGCCGAAGCCGCGGCGGGAGAGGCGCTCGGTGTCTGAAGCGGTCGCGCCCACCGAGACCGCCAACGTCGTTGACCGGTTTGTCGGCGAACACCACCACGACGACCGTATCGACGTCGATACCGAGATCTCGTCGGCGCAGGCTCTCAAGCTGTTGTGGCGATGTCTTGGGTTGCTTGGCGCGGCGAAGACGCTGTTCGCCGCAAAGTTCGCGCTTCAGACCGGGACGCTGTTCTTCCAGCTTTTCACGCCGTGGATCGCGAAGATCGTGGTCGACAACGTGATCCTTCAAAAGCCCTTCGGCGAAACCAACGTGCCGTACGCGCCGTTCATGCAACCGATCGTCGCCTTCCTCGATGGCATGACGCCGCTCGAGATCATGTTCGCGGTCGCCATGGGCTACCTTGCGGGCCTCATCCTCGTCGGAATGCGGGCCGGGGATGGAATCGAGGTGAGCCTGTTCGGTAGCTCGTTGACCGGCCAAGACGAGACGGCCAGCGCGGAGAACAAGATCAGCGGGTCGTACAGCGAATCGGGCGGTCTGTGGGGGCTCGCGGAGTACGCGGTCGGCGTGCGGCTAAACCAGCGCCTCGCCAACCAATTGAGAACCCGATTGTTCCGGCGCCTCACTAGGCTGCCGATGGCGGTGCTCGCCGAGAAACGCACCGGTGATTCGCTCTACCGGGTGCTCTACGACACCGCGAGCATTCCCTGGGCGGCTCTAGATCCGACACTGACCCTCGGCACCACCATCCTGACCGGCATGGTGAACATGTACCTCATCCAGTACTCGTACGAGGCCACCGCCCCACAGCTCGTCTGGCTGGCGTGGGCCACGTTGCCGCTGGTGTTCGCGGTGACGTTCCCGGCATCGAAGCTCATGCGCCGGATCAACCAGACCAAGCGCTCGGCGGGTTCGGCCACCACCAATGCCATGGAAGAGACGGTGGGCAGCATCGATGCCGTGCAGAGTCTCGGCGGCATGCGCGCCGAGGCGCAGAAGTTCGCGACGCGAAGCCTCGAGTCGTACTTCAGGGAACGGGTTGCGCTGGTCCTCGGCTTGGTGCTCTTCATCGGTGCGGCCGTCGCGGTTGTCGCCATCGCTCTTTGGGTGGTGATCATCGTCACCGATGGAATCATCGAAGGGAGCATGTCGCCGGGAGACTTCCTCGTGCTGTTCGGCATGTTCTTCGGGATCGTCTTCGTCCCCATCGAGATCGGATCTTTCTGGCTCAGTCTGCAGACCAAGCTGGCACCGGCGCGGCGCATCTTCTTCTTCATCGACTACGCGTCCGACGACGACCATACCGGGGGTCGCCGCTTGACGACCATCGCCGAGCGCGTCGAGATCGATCAAGTGGATTATGTGCACCCGGATGGTCGACGCGCCCTATCGGGTGTTTCGCTCGACATGCGCGTTGGCGAGATCGTCGCCATCGTCGGACCCTCGGGTGCGGGAAAAACGACCCTCGGCTCGCTGATTCCCGGTTTCCTCAACCCGACGCGGGGGCGCGTGCTGATCGATGGACGAGACCT
>VXPO01000125.1 GCA_009839505.1 Gammaproteobacteria bacterium | reverse complement strand
GGGGACCGGCGCCGTGGACAAGGCGTGGACAACCCCGTCAACCGAGTCGCGGGGCATAGGACAACCCAACACGCCCAAGAGATTGAAAAGGGCGATGTTCCGTCCGTGGGGGTGCGACGGCATCGAGAGCCCGGCCGGCAACACCGACTGACGGGTTGTATCCGCGCTTTGTCCACGTTTACGGTCCCAATCGCCAAGCCATGGCGACCTCGTTTCGCCGCGTGACGGTCGCGAGCCATCGCCGCGGCGTTGGCTCTTGGCCGAGGGTGTGGACCTGGAGTTGCCCGCCAACGGCGGCGCCGTTAGCGGTCGCTCGAGGGCCGGGGATTAGGCGAACCTAGGATCGATACGCAGCCGCCTATCGCCACCCGTGATCGGAAGTAAACGCTTGTTGAGGCGACCCTCGTGGTCGCTCGAGCGGACCACCCCGAAGCCGTTTAGGGCATCGACACGGCCAAGGGCGCGATTGCCTCGACCCGACGGTCAGTCGGCGAGGGCTGCGGTGCGCGAGGCGTGGATCGTGATGATCTTGTCGAAGCCGCTGATCTGGAAGACTTCCTGGATCGGACCGGACAGCGAGCAGAGCGCGAACTTGACCGCCCGCTTCTGAAGGTCCTTGGCGATCCGGAGCACGGCGCGCAATCCCGCACTGCTGATGTACGACAAATCCTCGCAATCGAGCACGACGGATTCCTTGCTCTCGCTCACGGCCGCCTGCATGGCATCCTCGAACTCACCCGCGTTCGTGCCGTCGATACGGCCTTCCGCCTTGGTGATCAACGTGCCGTTGTGGGTCTCTACTTGTAGTTCCATCAGTCGAGCGTTCCCCGTGCCCCCGCACCTCGGTGCTTCGGTTCAAACGTAACCCGGCAACCTTAACACAGCCTCGTTGCTATCGTCGGCCTACTCGCGGCGCCACATCCTGCCCTCGACTGAACCGTTGGAGGCTGGAGTCGGAATCGAACCGGCGTGAACGGAGTTGCAGTCCGCTGCATAACCACTCTGCCATCCAGCCCTGCGGTCGCGTGCGTGAATAGCAGCGCTCGGCCGCGCGAGTCTAGCACACAGACGCGACCACTCTGCGGTAGCGCACCGCCTACGGTCCGTTGTCGCGCAGACCTTCTCTCAACGTGGGCCAGGCAGCGCGACCATAGATCACCATCGACCAGATCGTCAGCAGCGCCGCCGCGTAGAGCAGCACGAGTCCGAGGATGACCCACGGACGGTTCATGACCGGAGGATTGGCGAGCAGGATGAAGATGGCGAGCATCTGCAGGCCGGTCTTCACCCGCGCCATCCACGAAACCGCCACCAGACCGCGACGGTTCATCTCCGCCATCCACTCGCGCAACGCGGAGATCACTATCTCCCGGCCGATGATGATCACCCCCGGCAGCGTCAGCCAGAGACTGGCGTGGTTGCCAATTAGCAGCACCAGCGCGGTGACGACGATCAGCTTGTCGGCAACCGGATCCAGGAAGGCACCGAACGGCGTTGTCTGATCCAGCTTCCTCGCAAGGTAACCGTCGAGCCAGTCGGTGAAGGCCGCCGCCGCGAACAGCATCGATGCGATCCAATAGTAGCCCTCGGTCAGGATGTACACGAGCGCGAAGACCGGCACCAAGGCAATACGTGCGATCGTCAGGATGTTCGGCAAACTTGGGAAGCCAGCCCGCATTTCTCACCAGTGGCCGCGATGATCGCCGAGGATTTTGACCCCGTGCGCGTGCTCGCGACCGAAAGCATAGCGGGGACTACGGTTGAGGTCGCACGTGCGCGCACGGGGTCAAAAGACCGGCGAGGGCGCGGCCAGCGCGGCCTGTGATCGTTTAAGCCATGGATATTCTCTACAACCAGCTTATTTGTAAAGGGTTCCGCTACGGCACCAAGCGGCTGGTGAGCAATGCGTCTATCAGCCTGTCGGACTTCGGCGTATCCGGCGAAGTCCGACGGGGTGATAGGTCGGTGGGGGTTGGGGCCGGACGCCGAGCCCGCGAGGCGTCTTGGCGGCGCTAGTGCGCATGAAGCGATCCGTGTATGTCGGCGGCCAGTTTACGGCTAACGCCCGGTACCTTGGAGATTTCCTCCGGACTCGCACCCTTGATCGAGGCCACCGAACCGAAGTGTGCCAGCAACGCGCGCTTGCGGCGCGGCCCGATGCCGGGAATGTCGTCGAGAACGGACCGTCGCTGGCGCTTCTGCCTGCGGCCACGGTGGCCCGCGATCGCAAAACGGTGGGCCTCGTCGCGAATGTGCTGAAGAAGGTGCATGGCGGGCCCACTAGCCGGCACCGTCAGTTCGCGGCCATCGGCTTGGACAATGGTCTCCAATCCCGGCTTCCGGCTCGGGCCTTTCGCAATCCCGAGTACCGCGACGTCGTCCACCTGGAGTTCCACGAAGACTTCGCATGCCCGACTCACCTGACCCGCTCCCCCATCGATTAGGAGCAGATCCGGCAGCACACCTTCGCCCTTTGCCAAGCGGGTATACCGACGCCGGATCGCCTGTTCCAGGGCGCCGTAGTCGTCGCCTCGGGGAACGCCCTCGATGTTGAACCGCCGGTAATCCGACTTCACCGGCCCCTCGGTGTCGAAGACGACACAGGAAGCCACCGTCGCCTCTCCGCTGGCGTGGCTGATGTCGAAACACTCCACACGCTTGAACGCATCTTCGTAGCCGAGTACGGATTGAAGGTCGAGGAACCTCGCCAACACGTTCTTCCGGTCGGCGATCAAGGTCGTGAGCGCCACCTGTGCGTTCTCGGTCGCCATCCGCGCCCAACCCGCGCGTTGGCCGCGAACCTTCCGGGCGACGTCGACCCGACGTCCCGCGCGGCTGGTGAGCGCATTGCCGAGCACTTCGAGATCGTCACGGGTCGACACGTCGCCGCGCCTATGGTGGTCGCCCTCGCCCTGCTCCGCCACGGGTGTCGCGGCTTCCTCCCGCGAAAGCGATGCGATCACGGACTTCGGTATCTCTCGATCATCCCCACCTAAGTAGTACTGGGAAAGGAAGGCAAACAGCAGCTCGCCCGCGTTGATCGCCAGCTCGTTCTTCGGGAACCATGTGCGGTGCCCCAACAGCCGTCCATCGCGAACGAACAGCCCCTGCACGCAGGCCTGGCCGCCACCCAAGGCCAAACCGAAGATGTCCACGTCGCCGCGTGCACCGTGGACATACTGATCCTCCTGAACGCGGCGCAGGTGGTCGATCTGATCACGGAACTTCGCCGCCCTTTCGAACTCGAGCGCATCGGCGGCCGCTTCCATCTTGTCCTTGAACTCGGCGAGGATGGCCTGGCTCTTGCCCTCCAGAAACATCACCGCCAAGCGGACGTCGTCGGCATACCTCTCCCGGTCGATCAGACCCACGCACGGCGCGCTGCAACGTTCGATCTGATGCTGGAGGCAGGGCCGCGACCGGTTCTTGAAGAAACCATCTTCGCAAGACCGGATCCCGAACAGCTTCTGCAGAATGTTGAGACTGTCTCGTACCGACGCCGCGCTTGGAAACGGTCCGAAGTAGCGCCCGTCGCGGCGGGCTCCCCTATGAAACGCCAACCTCGGATACGGGTGCTCCGTCAGCTTGATGTACGGATACGACTTGTCGTCGCGCAGCACGACGTTGTAGGTCGGCCGCTCGGCCTTGATCAAGCTCTGCTCCAACAGCAGAGCCTCGGTCTCGCTGCCGGTGACCGTGACCTGGATGTCGTGCACCTTGGCGACGAGGGCCATGGTCTTCGTGGTTAGGCCGGACGCACGAAAGTAGGCACTGACCCGCGCCTTGAGGTTCCGAGCCTTGCCGACGTACAAGACGTCTCGATCCTCGCCCAGCATGCGATAGACACCGGGTCGGGTAGTGAGCCCTCTGAGGAAGGGCTCAGGGTCGAAAGCCGTCATTTTGGGGGCCGCGTGGCGGCTCTCCAGTCAGGATCGGACGCGGAAGGGAATGACGTTGTCGTCGCGCTTTACGTAGATCTCGCGCTGGCGACCTGGACCGTCGATACCGATTCGGCCGGCCCCGAAAGCGCGCAGGTCGTAGTGCGCCGCGCGACCACCCTCCGGTTCCAGCGAGAGCCGGTTGCCGCTGAGGCTCCAGCGACCCCGGTAGATCGTGTCGCCATCACGGGCCACGTACGGCCCGGAGACGGGGCCGCCGGAGAGGGTAAGCGACCTCGCTTCGCCCTGCGATCCCTCCGCCGACTCATCCGATGTGTCGAGGTCCCACTGGCCGACCAGGTCGAGAGAACGGATCCAATCCAGGCGTGCGCGGCGCATCGATCGTAGCCACAGGATCACCAGCACCGCGACGGCGAGCAGGGTCAGATACAGGCTCACGTGGCGAACACCTCTCGGTCAACATCCACGATGGTCGCATCCACCGACTGTGCAGCCCAGCGTTCGACCTCGGTCAACGACTGCTCGACCACCCTGGCGTCGTCCGCGACCGCCACCACCGACCAGCGGGCGCGCCGGTGCGAATCCTGGTAGTCGCTCTCGCATACGGCCAGGTTGGCAATGCGACCGAACCGCCCCCGCAGACGCTCCAGCCGGCGACGCTTCTCTTTCAGCGACCGGCAACCGGCCAAGTGGAAGTCGAGAGCCAACAGTCCAATGTGCATCGGTGGATCGGCGACTATTCGCAGGCGAAAACGGAACCGCAAAGGTCCATGGCTGCTCAGGCGACTCCGACCCGGCCATTGCGTGCTTCGCCCGCGCGCCCGACCGCTTGCGTCGCACCAAACTCCTCGACGGTCATGGCGAAGTAGACGGTATCCAGACCATGACGTTCACGGCGCTGGTCAAAGAACAGTCCCAAGCGCTGCAGCACCTGCACGGAACGCTGGTTGGGCGTGTCGGTGGTCGCAACGACCCGGCTCAGGCCGCACTCGGCGAAACCGAAGCGCAGGGCCTCGCGGGTTGCCTCGGTGGCGTAACCGCGCCCCCAATGGGGCGGTGCGATGGCAAACAGCAATTCGACCTCGTCGCCATCCTCGAACGGTCGAAAACCCGTGAAGCCGATCAGTTCCTCGGGCGCCGCGGACAGGCGGACCGAGAAGAAGCCGTAGCCCTGCGAGTCGAAACTCCGAACGCTGTCTTCGACGATCCCGACCACTCTCTCCATGGCCGGCACCTCGCCGGAGAACAGGTAGCGCCGCACCTCGCGGTCGCCCCACAGGGCGTGCAACGCGTCGACGTCGTCCATGACGAATGGACGGAGAACCAACCGCTGGGTGGAAAGCTCAATCATGGTGTCCCGCACGCGTCGTCCGCCCGACGCGCATGCCGAAGAGTGTGCCACAAACTCCGGTCGGTGGAACCGCCTATCGCACAATGCCGCCCGTGGGCCTGACCCGCCGTAGCCAGATTCCGAACCCCAGCGCGGCCCAGGCGATCACGATGATCCACTCGTAGGGCCATGCCAAGGCGGACGGGCTGCCTGGCAGGTAGAGGCACAGCAAGGCACCGCCGAGCACGATGGCCGTGCATCCGACGAACCTCGGCGCGCGCACCCTGAACGGTCGGGGCATTTCCGGCTGCCGGGCACGCAGGACCAGGAAGGCGACCGGCACGAACACGTACGCGACCACGACCGCCAGGCTGCCGGTATTGATCAGCCACACCAGGATGGTGCGACCGAAGAACGGCGAGATGCACGACAACACGCCCAACACGACGATGGCGAGGTGAGGCGTCCGAAAGCGCGGGTGCAGCTTGGCGAAGGCTGCCGGCAGTGCACCGGATTCCGCCAAAGCGAACATGACGCGGCTGCCGCCGATGATGAACGCGTTCCAACTGGTGAGGATGCCGCCGATACCGCCGACAATCAGCGCGCTTCCCGCCCAAGGACTGTTCCAAAGCGCGGTCGCGGCGTCCGCTGTCGCCATCCGGGCGGTACCCAGTTCGGCATTCGGAATCGCGCTCGCGACGGCGAACGACACCCCTGCGTACCAGAGCACCGCCAGCGCCAGCGATACCGCCAGCAGGACGCCGATCCGCCTGGGCGGAAGGTCGATTTCCTCCGCCGATTGGGGCAACACGTCGAAACCGACCAGCATCGCCGGGACCATGATGACCACCGTCAGGATCCCTACCGCCGGTAGCGCGATCAGCGGTCGGGCGTTCTCGACCGAACCGTTGCTGAACGCACCGACCAGAAGCAGCAGCCCCGCGGCAACGATGGCGATCGTGACCACGATCTGCACCCGTCCAGCGGTACGGATGCCGACATAGTTGATGACCGTCATGACCACGGCGCCAAGGACGCCGACGAGGACAAAGCCCACGTCGACAGGGGCGCCGACGACGGTCCACAAGGTGCCCAGGCGAATGCCCGGGACGAGGTATTCGACGGCGGTGGGAAGCGCAACGGATTCGAAAATGCACACGGTGGCATAAGCCATCAACAGCGCCC
>VXPO01000122.1:25235-45696 GCA_009839505.1 Gammaproteobacteria bacterium | reverse complement strand
TACCAGGTTCCCGACGAGTCGCCCGAGTACGTCGCATCGCCGATGCCGGACGTACCGCCACCGGAACAGGTGGCCTATACCTACGACGACTTCACCCTCGAACTCAGCGGCGCGGATGCCTGGCACGGGTCCGACCGCCCGGTGGACATCCGCTACATCAATCCGCCGATGGCGCCCCGGGGCGAGCCCGTTACCGAAACCCAACTCATGTGGATGCGGATCTCCGAGTCGCTTCCGGACCCTTCCTTCGTCCACCAGGCTGGCCTCGCGTACCTGTCCGACACCACGGTCGTGGACCACGTCATGCTGCCCTTGGGGATGCGTTGGCAGGACTCGGGCCTCGAAGGCACCAGTCTCGATCACGCCATGTGGTTTCAACGGCCGGCGCGCGCAGACGAGTGGCTGCTGTTCGCGCAGGACGTCGAAGCCACCGGTGGCGGCAGGGGGCTTGCGAGCGGACGGCTATATACTCGAGACGGCGAGCTTGCCGCCACCTGCGTCCAGGAAGGGCTCATGCGATGGAGTACACCGAGTACAACGTAGGCCATGCCTCGGGCCAACCGAAGGCCCCGGAAGTCGCCGTTCGCGAACCCATCCTGTTCGAGGATCCGGACTTCGCAACGCCCGGCCCGACGCTCAACGCCCAAGAGATCGGCCACTTCAAGGAACAGGGCTTCATCGTCAAACGGGGGCTGATCGACGACGAGGAAGCCTTCGAGCAGACGATCGACTACCTGTGGAGCAATGTCCCGCGCGAGGTTCTCCGGCGCGAAGATCCCGCCACCTGGCTGGACTCACCCGGCGAGAAGTGGACCGAGGACGACGTTCCCCGCGTCGGCCGACTGATCCACGACAACTGGAAGATGAGATCGCCCGGGCCGGAGGGCATCGGCACCGAGTCCTTTCTCGTCGAGGGCATCGCCAACCACCCGAACATGATCGCAATGGTAAGGGCGTTCTTCGATGCACCCATCAAGCCGCCACGGCGCGTGCGCGGGATCTACGCGGTGTTGCCAAAACCGTCTTCGGCTCCCGGGCGCCTAGGTCCGCACGCCGACTACATGGCCGCCGAGCTTTCGGCCATGGTCCTGGTGCATGAGATCCTTCCGCACAGTGGCGGATTCACGCTGTGGCCCGGTTCGCACCTGCGCCTGCACCCGCATTGGGACACCGTTCATGGCGGCAAGATCGCGGACGACCGCCGGGAGGGATTCCGGGAAGCACGCGATGCGGTGCTGCGCGACATCACGCCGGTCGAGTTCACGGGGAACGCTGGAGACGTCGTGTTCTGGCACCCACGCACCATGCACTCGGCGGGCGTCAACTACTCCGCCGACGGCGACCGTCCCACCGTGCGCCTGGTCGTGCCCTGCGACTACCAACGCGACGGCATGACCTACTACGACGACGAGGAATACGGCCCGGGCGAGAAGTACCAGTGGTGGGTGGATACGCGCAACTATCGCGAGGATGTTGCGACGACCGCCGACAACATATGGGAAGGTTGGGCGGTTTGACGCGGGTTACGGTTATGAGACCAAGCTCCAACGCCATTCATTCCGACGCCTCCCAAGCCGTGTCTTTCCGTTCGGCCATCGGTAAGCCACACATGCAAATGGTGCTTTTCCCGGGGATGTGGGCGTTGTTGGGAATTGTTTTTGTTCCGCTCGGCGGCATGCAGACGATCGTGGGAGCAATATTCCTCGCCGCCGGCTTCCCACTCGCGATCCGGACTTTCTTACTGGTACCCCGTTACGTGATCGTGGACGAGACCCTTGTGATTCGCCGCAGGACCGAGAAGCGCCGGATTCGCCTCGCCTCGATTGTCAGCGTAAGACGGCGTACGTGCCCCGATATCTTGGACCTGCCGTCGGATGACTTCGCCTGGGGCACGAACATTCTGGAGATCCGGTACAACGGCGACTCGAAGGTCTTGGTCTCGCCCCGTGACGAAGACGGGTTCCTCGCCGCCATCGGCCAGCCCCTGCTCGCCGACACCCCTTGACGAGGACTCCTGCCTGTAATCGCATACCGCTTCGCCCGGCCGGATGTGGACAGGCAGTGCCGACCGATTGCGACCATTGGATCCACAAGCGTACACTTTGAAGTGACACTTCAAAGGAGTCGATGCCCATGGAAGTGACTGCCAAAGGCTTGAGAACCCGGGTCCGCGAGGTGCTCGACTGCGTTGATCGGGGCGAGACAGTGGTTGTCACGTACCGTGGCAAGCCTAGGGCGAGGCTTGTCAAGATCGAGTCGGTGCCCGCCGCAACCGGGACGCCGAGCATCGCTGGCTTCGGCATGTGGAAGGACCGGGCCGACCTGGCCGACGTGGACGGCTTCGTTCGGAACCTGCGTCGACCGCGCGATGTTGATTGACACCGATGTTCTCGCTTGGTTCTTCCGGGGCAGGGATTCGGCGCGGGCTGCTGTCGCCGGGCTCGCAGGCGTGGGACTCTCGGCGGTTTCGTACATGGAACTGGTACAGGGAGTCCGCGACAAGAGCGAACTCCTTGGGCTCAGACAGGCGATCGGCGAGAACGGCTGGCGCGTGATCCCCATATCCGAAAGCGTCAGTCACAGGGCGGTGTTGTACGTGGAACGTCACGCGCTGCCACACGGCATGCGCCTTGCGGACGCATTGATCGCTGCAACGGCGGTCGAGGCGGGGCAAGCGTTGATGACGGCGAACGTCCGCCACTATCGTTTCTTGCCGGACATTGACCTTCGACTCTATCGGCCATGACGCGGCACGGGTATGTTCACGGATTCCGTGCACCGGATGCAGACAACATCTGATCCGGATAGGCAGTTTGGACGCGAGTTTTGGCTGTGGCTGTCACGTACCGAGGCAAGTCTGGGGGCGAGGCTGGTCAAAAGCGACTTGGTACCTGCCGAACTACAACGCCAGGAGTCGCTGGCCTCGGGATGTGGAAGGACCGGTCCGACCTAGCCGATGTTGACCGCTTCGTTCAATCAGCACCGCCCCCTAGCCCGGCTATCTCACCAGTGGCCGCGATGATCGCCGAGGATTTTGGTTCCGTGCGCGTGCTCGCGACCGAAAGCATAGCGGGGACTACGTTTGAGGTCGCATGTGCGCGCACGGGACCAAAAGACCGGCGAGGGCGCGGCCAGCGCGGTCTGTGATCGCTCGAACCTATGGGAAACCTACGCAACAATTTGACCTGTATAGAGTTTCGCCAACGCATCAAGCGGCTGGTGAGATATGCGGGCTAGCGTAGGGTTCGGCCCAGATGAGAACTGCTGCACGCTGGCGGGATAGGGGCGGATGGCGTACGACTTCCGTGCATTGAGGGGCGACCTTCTTGGCGGCATTACCGCAACGGTGGTCGTATTCCCGGCGGCGCTGGCATTCGGGGTAGCCTCCGGGCTTGGCGCCGCGGCCGGGATCTACGGTTCGATAGCGGTAGGATTCTTCGCTGCCGTCTTCGGCGGTACGCGCACGCAGATCTCCGGTGCGACCGGGCCGATGGCCGTGGTCACGGCGGTGATCGTAACCACACATGCCACGACACTGACGGAGGCGCTGACGGTGGTCGCGTTGGGCGGGGCACTGCAGGCGCTGCTCGGCCTGACGAGGATCGGCCGCTTCGTCGCCTACACCCCCCAAGTGGTGATTTCGGGATTCATGTCCGGGGTGGGGATCATCATCGTCCTGATTCAGGTGCTTCCGTTCTTCGGTGCACCCGAGGCCGGGGGGGCGAAGGATTCGGTCAACGCCTTGCCGTCGGTGCTCGCCAGCGTGAACTTCAGCGCAGTTGCCATTGCTTCGGTGTCGCTGGCCATCGCAACGCTTTGGCGCCCGCGCTGGTCCAGGTACGTGCCGGGTCCGTTCGCGGCACTCGTCGTCGGAACGCTGATGGGCGTGCTGTGGTTGCACGAAGCGCCGGTGGTCGGCCCGGTACCCATCGGCCTGCCCGGTTTCGCACTGGAGCTGCCGACAACGGCTTTTGTTCTGCGGGCGCTGGAACCGGCACTGATCCTGGCGCTGCTCGGTTCCGTGGACAGCCTGCTCACGTCGCTCATCGCAGATACGGTGACGGGCACGCGCCACAACCCGAACCGGGAACTGGTCGGGCAAGGGATCGGCAACATGGTGGCCGGCATGTTTGGCGGCATGCCCGGTGCGGGTAACACTCTCGGCACGTTAACCAACATCAGGGCCGGCGGTGCGACAAGGCTTTCCGGCGCCACCTACGCCATTCTGATGCTGGTGCTGGTGGCGGGACTTGGAAGCCATATCGAGCCGATCCCGCGGGCTGCCTTGGCTGGCGTGCTGATCAAGATCGGGCTGGACATCGTGGACTGGCGCCTTCTTGTGCGGATTCACAGGATGCGTCCAGAGCATGCCGTCGCGATGATCACCACCTTGGGCATTACCGTGTTCGTCGATCTCGTAACCGCAGTGACCGTGGGTCTGATCGTCGCCGCGATGTCCCATGCGCGACGGTTGGAGACGCTGGAGTTGGACAGCGTGGTTTCCGTTCCGCTGCTCGATCAGACGTTCTTCGGCACCGACAACGCGGCGGACCCCTACGCGGCCCGAACCGGCCTGTTCGCGCTCAAAGGAGTGTTCACGGTCGCCTCTTCCCATCGCCTGGTAGGGGCGTTCAGCTTCGACCTGCAGAAGCACGAGGTGGTGATATTCGACTTTTCGGAAACGAGCGATCTCGACGACAGCGCCGCCATCGTGATCGGCAGGCTCATGGACGTGGCGGTTGAATCGGACACCGAATTGATCGTCGTTGGGCTCGCCGGAACGGTGGAGGCGACGCTTCGCGCCTTCAACGTGCTGCGGTCCGTACCGCAGGAACGATGCGTCGAAAACCTCGACGAGGCACGCGAGATCGCCCGAGCCTTGGTGAACGTCAGGGGGGCTGCCGAGACGTAGCGTGGGACCGCGGACCGTCCTGCGTCTCGAACGTGGCCTTCTCACTTGGCCGCAAGTGAGACGACTGCTGAGGGCGCTCTAGCTTAGCTAAGCTAGCTGCCGCAACAGCGGCGGTTCGGTTCGGTGTCCTACGCCGCCCCTTCCTGGGATCGGGCGCGGCGCGTGGTGGTGAAGGCCGAGCAACGCGTTCGGTGCCAAGCATTCAGAGCATCGACCAGGTTTGATCATCGATGGGGCATCGCTTCCGTCCTGTGTCGGCGAAACCGGGCGTTCCGATGTGGACGACCGGGCCTGACCGCAGTAATCCTTCGCCAAAAACGTAGTATAATTCGCAAACGACACCTCTTAACTGACATTAATTCCTATCTAAGTCATGTCAGGCACGCGAAATGCCGGATTATTCCCCTGCCAGACTATTGGATGACGCACCCGAGGCGTTCGTCTCGACCACGATTGTCAGCCGGGAAGTCTCACGACGGTTACGCACCGGGCGATTGCGCAAACTCGCCTCGCGTCTGTACACGACGAACATGGCCGAAGCACCCGAGACGGTCGTTCGGCGGAATCTGTGGGGCATCGTCGCGGGCTACTTCCCGGGCGCATTGATCGCGGATCGTACCGCCCTAGAAAACGAACCCGCGCCGGACGGTTCGGTCTGTCTGGTGACACGCCGCGGCAGCACGATCCATCTTCCCGGCATCACCCTTCGTCCTCGCCGCGGCGTCGGCACGTTGCCCACGGATCGCCCGTTTCTGCACGGCCTCTTCCTGAGTTCCACTGTTCGGGCCTACCTCGACAACCTGCGGCCGTCCCGCACGCGCGCCGGCACACTACGGCGAACATTGACTCCGGAGGAAGTGGAGATTCGACTCGACGACCTGGTTCGTCGCGCCGGCGCCCGTGCCGCGAACCGCCTTCGCGACGACGCGCGGGCGATAGCCGCCGAACTCGACCGAGGCGCGGAGTTGGCCACGCTCTCGAACCTAGTCAGCTCCCTCACCGGGACTCATGCTGGTCGCCTAGCGACCCCCATGGCCCGCGCAAGACAGCGCGGACGACCGTACGATGCGCGCCGCATCGAGCAGTTTGGAACGCTGCACGCGGCGCTCCGCGCCGAACCGCCGACAATGCGGACCACCGTACCCCGAGACGGTGCTCAGCAGACTGTGCTGAGCTTCTTCGAAGCCTACTTCTCCAATTGCATCGAAGGCACCGAGTTCAGCGTCGAGGAAGCGGCCGAGATCGTGTTCCAAGGGCGTATTCCCGCTGATCGACCGGCCGATGCCCACGACATCGAGGGCACTTGGCGGTTGACGTCCGACCCCGACGAGATGCAGCGCCTGCCTAGAGACAGCAGTGAACTTCTCGAGATCCTACGTCACCGGCATTCCACGGTATTGGGAAGTCGACCTGAAGTGCTGCCGGGGGAGTTCAAACGAAAGTCCAACCAGTCGGGTGGGAACGTTTTCGTGATGCCCGAGGATGTCGTCGGCACGTTGGAGCAAGCGTTTCCGTTGTATCGCGGCTTGGAGACCGCGTTTCAGCGAGCGGTTTTTCTGATGTTCCTAGTGAGCGAGGTCCACCCATTCGCCGACGGCAACGGTCGGGTCGCCCGCCTGATGATGAACGCGGAACTCACGCACTGCGGCGAAGAACGCATCGTGATTCCCACCGTGTACCGGGGAAACTATCTGGCCGCGCTGCGCGCCATGTCGCACAACAACGTAACGGAACCCTTGATCCGTTCGCTCGACTACGCGCAACGCTGGACAAGCGCAATTCGTTGGCGAAACCTCGCCGCTGCGACCCACCAACTCACCAAGTGCAACGCGTTTCTCGAGTCTGAGGTCGCCGAGAACCAAGGCCAACGGCTACGGATGCCCGAATCTACAGACGGGTGACCCGAACCTGATCGTCTGACGGTCGAGCCTACGCGGCGCCGTTGCGCAGCACCTGTCCCGCACAAACCCCCGTGTGCTCGTCGTCCCGCAGCGTGACCTGGCCGTTGCAGACCGTCGCCCTGTAGCCTTGGGCCCGTTGTTGGAAGCGCGGTGCGCCGCCTGGGAAGTCGTGAACCATGTACGGTTGGCGCTCCTCCAGGCGGTCGATGTCAACGACATTGATGTCCGCCTTCGCGCCCACCGCCAGGATTCCGCGGTCTTTGAGTCCAAGCACATGGGCCGGTACCGAGGTGATCCGGCGCACGGCCTCGGGCAACGTGTACGTGCCCTTGTCCCGGTACCAGTGTGAAAGCACGAAGGTCGCCCAGCCCGAGTCGATCATCTGGCTGACGTGGGCGCCTGCGTCGCCAAGACCCGGCATCGCCCAATCGGTGGTGATGAGCTTCTCCAGGTTCTCGAGATTCACATTGAAGCCACGCTGGTGGAACAGCACCTTGCCGTCGCTCTCCAACGTCAGACGGAGCCAGGCCTCGGTCGGATGCTCGCCTGCGGCATGCGCGATGTCGGCGAGGCTCTCGTAGCGCGACTGGGTGTAGTTCGGCCGTGCGCCGTCGCCCAAGGGATACCAGCGCTTGGTGACTCGCAGGGCGTGTTCGTTGGTTTGTTCGTTGTCGCGCACCTCGGCCACGAGCTTGGCGCGGAAGCCCTCGTCCTGGATTGCCTTAAGGCGCGCCTCGAAGTCGAGCTTGTTCAACTCCCGCCAGCTCGGCGTCCACCACATGACGTTCGCGGACAGTCCGCCAACCCCGCCGCCGCTGCGCGGGACCGTGATGCCCGTGACGTCGAGACCCTTGGCGCGCATCGCGCTGACGTGTTCATCCAAGGGCTCGCGATGTTCGCCGATGGCGCTGAACAGGATTCGGCTTGTCTCGGCCTCCTCCGCCATGATGTCCATCTCCTCGTCCACCTTGCCGAAGTTCGGCACCGTCTGCATGATGCCGCCCTCGGCGCCCACGGCCCGGGCGATGGCGATGAGTTCCTCCCTCGACGCGAAGGTGCCGGGGATCGGGCGTCGGTCCGGAAGGGTGTGGCCGGGATGCCGGTTGACGGAGAATCCGAGCGCGCCTTCCCTGACGGACTGGCCGGCGAGTGCGGCGATCTGCTCGATCTCCTCCGGCGTCGCCTGTTCCTCGATGGCGCGTTCGCCCATGACGTAGAAGCGGGTGGCGCTGTGTCCCACCAGCCCGCAGACGTTGATCATCGGGCCTAGGCGCTCGATGGAGTCCAGGTAGCCGCCGTAGGACTCCCAGTCCCAGGGCAGGCCGGTCAAGATGGCGTGCTTGGGGATGTCCTCGACGGTCTCCATCATGCCTGCGAGGAACTCCCGGTCGTCCTTGCGGCACGGCGCGAAAGTCACGCCGCAGTTGCCGAGCAGCGCGGTGGTGACGCCGTGCCAGGTGACCGATGTCATCTCGGGATCCCAGCCGATCTGCGCATCCAGATGGGTGTGCAGGTCGATGAATCCCGGCGTGACGACGTGTCCGTTGGCGTCGACCTCCTCGGTGCCATGTCCCGCTACGGATCCGATGGCCGCGATGCTGTCGCCGTTGATCGCGACGTCCGCCTCAATCGGTTCGTTGCCGATCCCGTCGACCACGGTGCCGTTGCGAATCACCAAGTCATGCGCCATTTGCTCCTCCCCGAGTCCCGTTAGGCAAGCGTCCTAATATGCCACAAGTACGTCCGCTCTCCTTCAAATAGTGTTGACGGGCTTCGCTGCGAAGGTGCTGACGTAGTGCCGTTCGCAACTTCGGTACCAGTGCAGAACCTCCCGGCTCAATCCGAAGCAGTGGCCAATACGGCGTTAGCCAGTACGCGGACCACAAGAGCCTAACCGCGAGCCGGTCGGATACTGGACGCCGTGTCTAGCTGAGGATGGACGCTACTATTCCAATAATCGCCAGCACCACGAGAACCAGCCAGCGGGCTCGATCGGAGGTCAATACATACTGGAATATACGCTTGCGCCATGGCGTGAGATTGAAATGTTGGTTGGCCAGGTCATCGCAGGCTTCAGCGGCATTCGTATGGCTCTCGCTGTTGTTCACCAGACCGTCCGCGAGATTGGTGATTTGGACGAGTGGACCACCTAGCTGGTCGAAAATAGAAGCGATGATCTCACCTCTTGGCGAATATAGGTCTTGATACCAACCCTCGCCCGGCAGGGTGAGCTGGTACCCTCGCTCATTGCTCCACGGTGTGTGTTTGTTGGGGTACACCATGCGGCGTGACTCGTTCTGCTCTATGGCAACCCAGTGCTATGCGAAGGTGCGCTACCGGGGGCTGGCGAAGGATCAGATCTTCCCTAAACGCCGACGTTCCTCCGCTTCGTGTTGTTACCGACTACTTGAGTGGCGTGGAACGAGATAGAGAGGCCGCCTAGACCGGCTCGGTTCCGTCGGCGTCGCAACAGGCGACCAACTTCGGTAATCAGTCCGGCGGCGCTCTCTAAGTCTGACGTTAGCTCCCAAACCGACTCGAGGACCTTGTCGGTGTCCCGGCCCACTTCGAGAATTGCGTCTTCGATGAGGTCGAAGTCGCTCGGATCCGCCCTTTGGGCATCATAGCTCAACACGTAGCGCACCCTGTTCTCACCCCGGCTTCGATCCGCAGCTGATGGAAGCTAGGTCGGCGGCCTGGGCAAGTCAAGCGCGATGGGTCGAACACAACGACACAACGCACGAAATCGGAGGCTCGGCCCCGGCATCACCTCCGGAATAGTCCGTAACCAACCTTGGACTCTCTCCACTCGTCATCAGACACCGTCTGCCCCATGGACAAGTCTTGTTCACCGAGGGTCCAAGATCAATCCGAGTACACCTTGATCCAGCCCTCAGACTGTCTAAGGAACTAAGACCACCTTTTCGCGTCGTGCTATGTTCAATAGAACTGGCTAGGCTCCTCAAATCCTAGACCACAGACGGAGGAATCCAAGGTGAAGAAGGCTGTTTGCGTACTCGCCACCTCGCTAGTGCTAACCACGCATAGCGCCGAACTGGACCTGTTGATCCTCAACCCCGAAGTCCATCTTCTCAGGGCCGGGTACGAAGTGAAGTTCCCAATCAAGAGCCTCCATCGTACGCCACGTATTGGACATGACACTTACATTTTCTGCGACAACGTGATGATGACTGTCAGGTTGCTCAACCAAGATCTCTACGCAATTGAGCCAAACCCCCTCGAACGACGGCCACTCCTGACTATCGCGCTCGTCGAAGGCAAGCGTCGAGCTGCGGAGAGGTTGCGGGCGTTTTCAGCTGCGCTTCGCGGATCACATGAACTGCGTCCGGGTAACAGCTCAGACGTGTGGGTGGAGTCGATTCGCCGGATTGGTGATCACCTTGTAGTGGCAATCTCGTTTGGCAAACTGCCGGTGGCGGTCGGCGTCAAAACTGACAAGCCGATTGACGCCGTCGCAACTGCACGCGAACTGGTTGCTCGTCAGTTTGACGCATGGGTCGAGCGGATCGACAACGAGGACGAGACACTGTGAGCCGCGACTATTGCGCGGATGGCTTGCCAACTCAGATCGGAGATGTTCAGGAGGAAGGGGCTATTGCCACCTTGCGGTTGAACACCGCCACGCTGACGTATCCGGTCGACCGTTCCGAGCAGGTGCTTTGGCCGCTCGAGCCGGTTCCGGTTCGTCCTAGACGACTGTGCGGATCAGGACGTTGTTGTCCAAGCCGATCACCGCCGACGCGCGTACGCCTGGGCAATAGCGTCGTCCATCTGTTCGAGGGCCACCGGTTTGGGTGGCTTTGTGACCATTCCCTTGAGGCGCCGGACCGAGGTCCTCACGGGAAAGACCCTGACTTCGTCCCTAGAATCCAAGACGAACTCTACCCTATCGCCCGGCGTCAGCTTTAGCTTGTCGCGGATCGGTTTAGGAACGGTCACCTGTCCTTTCGCGGTGACTGTCGCTCTCATTGCTTGTACTGCCATTCCTTACATCGAAGTGAGACAAAAAACGCATCCGTCTTGACAGCAACAGCTACCCGGTGTTCGGCGAATCCTGCTGCAAAGGGTTCCGCCAATCCAAACCCTCGAACCGCGCGAAATCACCATCGGCCGAACACAGCACGAGACCATGTTCTATGGCAAGGGCAGCCAAGTGTGCGTCCGGCACCAGATTGGCTCTGCCCTCCGTGCTCGCCATCAACGGGGCAATGACTTCCTGGTGGCGTTCGGTCGGCAGTGGGATCCAAACCGACTGCTGCCGGAGCCAAGTCTCCACCTGCGCCCACGCCGACGATATCGACGCAGGCCGGTCGAATATGCGGGGATTGCAGATGAGCCTCACGAAAGCCAGCAGGCTGGGCCATGGAAGCCCCACGGGAGCGGTACCGTTGATCTTTCCGTCGAGCCACTCACGCGTCCGGACGTGTTGCGGGACGGATCGGACGTGGGCGTACACCAGCAGATTGGCATCGACGAGAATCACCGGAATCTCTCGCCCTCCGCGAAGGCAAGCGCTTCGGCGACATCGTCGAGGCTGCCGACAAGACACCGCCCGAGATCGACGGTCGGGGTACTGTAGGCGTCAACCCGCCCCGTCGGGGCCGCCATGCTGCGTAGTCCCCGGCGCAGCGCGTCATTGATGACCGCCTTGAAGCTCCCTCCGCAGGTTCGCTGCATGCGCCGAGCCATCGCAGCCACGTCGGGATCAAGCGTTAGCGTCGTTCTCATGCATCAACACATAACAATCTTGATGTCTTGATGTCAACTGTTCGGTGTGGCGTCAGCTTCCCGTGGAGGTATAGCGCCGAACGCCGAGTTGCCAGACGCCGATGGCCACGCCGAGGAAGGCGAATCCCGCCAGCGGTGCCGCCACCTGGAACAACCTCGAAGTCCCGAGCGGGTCGTCGACGCCGAGCACGGCGACGATGGGGAAGTAGCCGATGCACGCCAGCGGCACGACGAAGGTGAAGAAGCGCCGGAACAGCCGGTGGTAGATGGGCAGCGGGTAGGACGCGGTCTCCACACCGCCGTAGGTGAGAATGTTCATGAGTTCCAGCGACTCGGTGGTCCAGAAGCACATCGTGGCCTGCAACACCATCAACGCGAAGAAGAACGCGACACCGCCCGCCATCGCCAACGCGAGCAGCCCGACCCGGTCCGCATCCAAGGGGAGATCGAGCGCCGCCCAGGCGGCGACGACGATGACAATCCCCGGCAACAACCGGCCAAGACGGCGCAGCGACAGTTCGTGGCCGGCCAACTGCAGCACCGTGCTGCGGGGACGCAGCAGCAGGCGGTCGAAGTCACCCGTCTTGACGTACAACGTGCCGAACTGATCGAACCCGGTGGCCAAGAGCTCCCCCATCGCGAAGGTGGCGTTGACCGTGCCGCAGAAGAACGCCACCTCGGCGAAGCTCCAGCCCGACAGGTCTCCGAACCGGTCGAACAGTACCCAGATGCCCGCGATTTCGATCACGCAGTTCAACAGGTTGCCCGAGGCCGCCATCAGGAACGACGCCCGGTACTGCAGCTGTCCGCGCAGCGAGATGGCGAGGTAGCGAAGCAGCAACGCCGCCGAGCTCATCCGCCCTGCACCACCATGCGGCGGACGCCCCGAAGCAGAATCAGGCGCCCCAGCAAGACCAGCGCGATCGTCCAGACGAAAACGAAGACAAGCTCGCCTGCGATCTCGGCCGACGGGATGTTGCCGCTGTAGATGCGGTAGGGAACGTCGGCGAGGCCCCGGAACGGCTGCCAGTTCAGGAACGGCTGCAGCCAGTCGGGGAACAAAGGCAACGGCACGGTGAGACCCGAGAACACCGTCACCAGCCCGGTCAGAACCCGATCCATGCCGACGCCGGAGATCGTCCACAAGAGCGAAATGTGGGCAAGCAGGGTGATCGCCGTCGCCAGCATGGCCGCTAGCACGAGCGAGGCCACGAATCCCGCAAAGGCGACCGCGTGGGCCGGCGGAATCAGCGCCCAATCGCCGAGGCCAACCAGCGGCAGCAAGACCATGGAGAACAGCACCATGGGTATGCCGCGAAGCGTCGGCGCGGCGACCCGGAACGCCAAGGTGCGTCCGAACCAGTACGAATAGAGATCCAGCGGCCGGAGCAGATCGTAGGCGACCGTGCCGTCGCGAACCTGCTCCCGGAAGTCGGCATCGACGTTCCACGGCAGCATGCCGAGCAACGCCTGACCGAGCCATACGTAGGCCACGATCTGGGGCAGGTCCATGGGCTGCGGCTCGGTGGTGGCAGCGAAGAACGCCGCCAGGATCATGAGCCGGATCGAACCCCAGAACAGCTGGGTTGCAAAACCTGCGAACGCCGCCGCCCGGTACTGGAGCAGGGTTCGATAGCGGGCGCTGACCACCGCAACGAGCGGGCGGATGTCCGGACTCATCGTTCGCGCATATCGTGTTCGGCGTACAGCTCGGCGACGGTCTGTTCGATCGGCGGGTGCTCGATGAAAAGATCGTGGGGCGTCCCTAGGGCCAGTAGCTGGCCGATCAGCGTTGCCGCCGGGAGACGATCCGGGTCGAAGGCGATCCGCACCCGCGAGGCGTCGCGTTCAACCGAGCGAACGCCCTCCCCTTCGGCGACCAGTGCCGGCGCGTCGACCGTCGCGGCTTCACCCGCGGAGTCGTAGTCGACGACCAGTATCCGTTCGTTGCGCACCCGCCGGCGCAGACCATCCACGCTGGTGTCGACGAGAATCCGGCCGTTGCCGATGACCATGACCCGTTCACACAACGCCTCGATGTCGTCCATATCGTGGGTAGTCAGCAGGACCGTCACCTGCGCCTCGCGGTTCAACTCGCGCACGAAATCCCGGATCGCGAGCTTGGACACGGCATCGAGGCCGATGGTCGGCTCGTCCAAGAAGAGAAGGCTCGGACCGTGCAACAGCGCAGCCGCGAGGTCCGAACGCATGCGCTGGCCGAGCGACAGCTGCCGCACCGGCACATCCAGCAGCGGCTCGAGATCCATGAGCGCGATGAGCCGATCGCGATTGTCGCGGTACGCGGCAGCAGGGATCCGGTAGATGTCCCGCAACAGGTCGAAGCTCTCGATGACCGGCAGGTCCCACCACAGTTGTGTACGCTGGCCGAACACCACCCCGATGTGGGCAACGTGGCGGCGACGGTCGCGCCACGGTGTCAGGCCATCGACCCGGCAGGTGCCGGCCGTGGGATTGAGGATTCCCGCGAGGATCTTGATGGTTGTCGACTTGCCGGCGCCGTTGGGACCGATATAGCCCACCAGTTCGCCGCGCTCGATGTCGAAATCGACGCCGCCGAGGGCGTGGACATCGCGCATCCTGCGATGGAACAGACCCCGGAAGGCACCCGCGAGCCCCGGCAACCGCTCGGCCACGCGAAAGGTCTTGGCAAGACCCCGTACTTCGATTTGCGGCATTCGGACGGTCCTCGCGGCATGCCGCCGCGTCGGTCTGCGACCAAGGCGTAGGCGGGGTCGAAGGGCGCGCGAAAATACTTGGCTGATGGGTGGGAGTCAAGGTGTCGGGCAGACCAACGCCCAACTACATACCGGCCGTCATGCTATGGTCGTCGGTCGCTGGCTTCACTGGTTCGACGAAGTGAGCCCGGAGAAAGGATGAACCCGCAAATCGTGATCGCTCTCTACAAACCACACGAAGGAAAGGACGCCGAACTGCGCGCGTTGATCGACCAGCACGTCCCGACCCTGAGAAAGCTCGAACTCATCACCGACCGCCCCGCTCTCCTCGCGCGGTCAAAAAACGGTACCTACATCGAGATCTTCGAGTGGCGGGAGTCCGGCCGCGCCCACGAACACCCGGAGGTCGCGCGCATCTGGGAAGCCATGGAGCAGATCGCTGACCTGCCGTCACTAGACAGCTTGGAAGAGGCAGGCAGGACGTTCCCCCACTTCGAACCGATTCGCTAGCGTCGTTTCGATTCCATGGCGTCGATCGCCGTGAGTACACTTGCGGCGAGTTCGGTCGGACGGTCGGCGATGAACGACGGGTGCGGAAACGGTGGCTCGTGGCTCGAGCGAGCAAGCTCACTGCCCGTAGCGTTCGCCCAGGTTCGCGAGGATGCGCTGCTCGACCGCGAAGTCGTTCGATCGATCGGCAAGGGCGCCCGAGTGGCCATGGTGGCTTCGGGTGGATGCACGGCGGCACTGCTCGCCAGCATGGAAGGTGTCGGGCGCCTGCTCGTCGTAGACCCGAACCCCGCGCAATTGGCGCTGACCCGACTCAAGCTGCGTTTGCTTGAGAGCACCGGTCCCGAGGAGAGACTCGCGGTGCTCGGACACGCGCCGATGGCCCCGGTCGACCGCCGGGCACGCCTGGCCGACGAACTGGCGGCGCTCGACCTCCCGCTCGACGCCTTGGGGTCGATCTCGTTGATCTCTCGGATCGGCCCCGATCATGGCGGCCGCTTCGAGCTCCTGTTCGCGGCATTGCGCGGAGCGTTGCACGGCTCATCGGAGCCGCTGGAGGCGCTCCTGTCGCTCGGTGAGCCCGCGCGTCAGGCTGAACGAGTCGCGCCGCATTCGGCCCTCGGGAAACGCATTGACGAAACAATGGACGACGTCATGCGGACGCCAAATCTGGTTCGCCTCTTCGGTGAGGGGGCAGTGCGCAACCCTGCCACCCGGTTCTCCACTCACTTCGCGCGCCGCCTGCGCCACGTGTTGGCGACGCTGCCCGCCAACGACAATCCGTACCTGTGGCAGATGCTCAAGGGTTGCTACCCGCCCGGGTCCATGGCGCCTTGGTTGTCGAGGGTCGGCCCTGCGCGCAACCCAAGCGTGGCCTCGGAGGCGGACACGATGGTGGGCGCCCTCGCCGACAGACCTCGCGAGTTCGACTTCGTCCACCTCTCGAATATCCTCGACTGGCTTGATCCAGAAGACGCCCGGACAACCCTCGATTTGGCGCGGCGTGCACTTCGGCCCGGCGGCTGGACCTTGGTTCGGCAGTTGAACTCGACCCTCGACATAGAACGCCTCGGCGACGGCTTCGAGTGGCACGCGGCTGAGGCGAGGCGAATGCACCAAGCCGACCGTAGCTTCTTCTACCGCGCGCTCTACCTCGGGAGACGGCGATGAACGTGCATGCGCTGGAGACCGTGGCATCGTCGCAGTTGGCGCGCGCTCTCGAACGTTTCGAGAGGCAGTTCACCTACCCGTTGGGTTCCGGGCGGTCGTTTCGAATCAGCCACGGAGACGACTACGTCCGATTCTTTCGCGCCGTGGGCGAGGCCCGTTGCTTCGTCGCGGAGCGGGAACAGGAAGTCCTGGGGGTTCTCGGCGCCGCCCTCCGACCTCTCCTATTTCCGGGTGGCGAGCGGCGCATCGTCCTGTACCTCGGCGACCTGAAAGTCGATCCCACCGTCCAGGGTGGCCGCATGCTGCTGCGGTTGGCGGCGGCTGTCGAGACGTGGCTCGACGATCGAACCGAACTGGCGTTCGGTGTGGTGATGGACGGAACCAAGGCGACGCCAGTGCAGTACACCGGAAGGCTGGGTTTGCCCGGTTTCGCGGCGCTCGGCAAGGTCGTCGTAATACGGTTGCGCGCAGGCCCGCGGCGGCATCGGGAGAACGCATGGCAAACAACCGAACAGGACGGCGAAGCATGTCACGAACGGCTGGTGGCAAACGGATTCGCGTGTCCCGTGGGCGCACCTTCGCGGTCCGAAATGGCAAGATCCTGGCTGGCCGATCCCGCGGGTTCGGCATGCGGGTGCCTGGAAGACACCTTGTGCTCGAAGCGCCTTTACGATGCGAGCGACGGCAGCGAGATCCGCAGCGCCCACTTGTCGTGCTTTGGCTATGAATCGATCGGAAGCGGCGTCGCACTGCTCGAGGCCGCTTCGGCAGGGGCAATGCACAACGGCGTGCGCCACCTGTTTGTTGCCGTCCCGGCCAGCGATGCAGCGGACTTTGTCACTCGCTTCGGCGATCGGGTGAATGCCGTTGCCCCGGCAACCGTCTTCGGCACCGGCATCGCACCCGGATGGCCTTGGAGCATCAACACCTCGGAGATCTGATATGGCATCCGCGCGCGCGCCACAGGTAACGGCCCAGGCGGCCGTGGTACTCGATAGCGTCGGCATCGACCGCAACCCCTACCTCAAGGATCTCGTCGACGGGACGATGTCGCTCGAGGTGTTCCGGCGCACCCAGGAGCAGTTCTTCTTCGCCGTGACCTTCTTTCCGCGACCGATGACGGCACTCGTTGGGCGTCTGCCGGAACCTCGTCGACGGCTGGACATACTGCGCAATGTCGTTGAGGAGCACGGCGACTTCGACGAAGCAGCGTTCCACCACACGACCTTCCGGGAATTCCTGCGCCGAATCGGCAGCCAAGTCGACACACTCGACGAACTCGACCTGCTGCCCGCCGTCCGCGCCTTCAACAGCATTCTGACCACGGCGTGCCTCATGGACGAGCTGGAAGTCGGGGTGGCGTGCATGGGGATCATCGAAATGGCCTTCGCGGGCGTGTCCGCGACGATCGGCCAGGCCGTGGTTGAGCGCGGATGGCTGTCCCGCGAGCGCCTCATCCACTATTCGCTGCATGCCGAGATCGACGTGCGCCACGCCGACGAGTTCTTCGCGGTGGTGGAACCGGCGTGGGAAGACGAACGTCGGCGCTACCTCATCGACCAGGGTCTGCAGTTGGGCGCGTACGCGCTAGACCGGCTGTATCGGGATCTTCACCTAAGGGGTCGCGACGAAGCCGAGTGAGTGGCCGTTGGCTGCTCGCGTAAGATACCCATCCGAGACCGGCGGAGGCAGGAGATGGAGCAGACCCCGGGCGCGAAGATGATGTATCTCATCAAGCGCCGGCCCGAAACATCGCGGGAGGAACTCGTGGCCCACTGGTTCGCGAACCACATGCCCGCGGTCATCCAGAGCCAGATGGACGGTGCAAGCCGCGGGCGGCCCCATGCGCGGCGCTACTTCGCGACGCTCTACGATGCCGATTCGACCGGCGAGCACCCCTGGGACGGCGTCGCGCAACTCTGGTGGCCTCGACCGCTGCCCAAACCCAGTACCGGATTCGGCGCCGAACCCCGCGACACGTTCCAACAGATGGCAGAGCCGTACATGCCCTGGGCGACCCGGGAGTACGTGGTGATCGATGGCTCCGAGCATCTGGATACCAAGCCGCTGACCCTGAACGCGCCGTACCCCATGACCCGGTCGGGATTCCACAAGATGACCTATCTCGTGGCTGCCAAGTCCGACACCGACTACGACGAGTTCTTCGAGCACTGGCTCACGATCCACGTGCCCAACGTCAAGGCGAACATGGAAGCCGTCGGGGGGTTCCGCTACGTGGTGAGCCACAGCATCGACCCGGCCGACGAGCCCTACGCGGGCATGGCGGAGTTGTACTACCACGATCCGGAGGGCTGGAAGCGGTGGCGGGAATCCATCCAACCGGACGGCATGGAACGCTGGATCGATGCCGAGCGCATGCTGATCTTGAGTTCGGGGACGGAGATGGTCGGCATTCCCTGATGGCCACACTCGAGTGCTGGAACTGCGGCGCGTCCTTGGACGACCTGCCGCGCCCGATCACGCGGCACATGAACTGTCCCAAGTGCTTCGTGGACCTGCACTGCTGCCGCATGTGCAGCAAGTACGCACCGAAAGCGACCATTTCCTGCAACGACGAACGCGCCGAGCCTCCCGTCAACAAGGAGAACGCCAACTTCTGCGACTACTACCGTCCGACCAGCGCCTATCGGCAAGGCTCGGTGGAACGCCAGGCATCCGCGAAGGCGAGGCTCGACGCCCTGTTCGGGGCTGGCGCCGGGGAGGACGAAAATTCCGAAGCAGACGACTCCATCGAGGAACAGGGCGACGACAAGGAGTCGGAGGCCCGTCGGCGGCTCGACGACCTGTTCGGACCCTGACCCGGGAACATGCCCCGCTTCGCCGCCAACATCTCCATGATGTTCCCCGGTCGTCCGCCGGCCGAGGCATTCGCCGCGGCGCGTGCGCTCGGGTTCGAAGCGGTCGAATACCTCTTTCCCTACGGGGCGCCCGTCGCCGAAATCAAGAAAGGGCTCGACGAGACCGGTATTCGGATGGTCCTCTTGAATACACCGTTGGGCGACGCCGCCAAGGGCGAACGGGGCCTTGCGGCCGTACCCGGTCGGCAGACGGACTTCCGCACCGGTTTGGACGACGCACTCGCCTACGCCGTGGCGCTCGGCGTGTCGATGATCCACGTCATGGCGGGCGTCGTCCCGGAGCCGGAAACTGACGACGCGGAACCCGTGTTCGTGGAGAACATCCGGCAAGCTGCCGAGGTCGCGGCGACCCACGGCATCCGCCTTCTTCTCGAACCGCTCAACCACGAGGACACGCCGGGCTATTTCCTGACCCGAACCGCCGAGACCCGCCGCCTGATCGAGGCAATCGGCCGCGACAATGTCCGTCTGCAGTACGACATCTACCACCGCCAGATCATGGAGGGGAACCTTGCGCGCGGGATCGCCGACAACCTCGACCTAATCGGCCACATCCAGTTCTCCAGTGTTCCCGGGCGGCACGAACCTCAGTACGGGGAGGTCAACCTGCCTTACCTCTTCGAAGTCTGCGACCGTCTCGGCTACGATGGCTGGATCGGCTGCGAGTACCGCCCCATGACGACAATCGAAGAGGGACTCGACTGGGGTAGGCCCTACGGCCTCGGGACCGGACAATGACCCGGTTGAGCCAGGCCCAGGTCGACTCCTACCACGAGAACGGTTTCCTGTTCCCGCTCACCGCCTTCTCGCCCGAGGAGACCGTGGAGTTGAGGCGCCGGCTTGAGGACGCCGAAGCGCGCGCGAGCGCCGGCGGGGAGCGGGCCGCCCGACAGGGACTACCCATTACCCACGCGTGGGCCTGGGACCTGGTCCACGATCCGCGAATCGTGGAGCCCATCTCCGCGGTGCTCGGCCCGGACGTGCTGTTGTGGTCCATGGACTGGTTCATCAAGAATCCCGGCCCATCCTTCGTGACCTACCACCAGGACGCTACCTATTGGGGCCTGGAACCCCACCACGTCGCCACCGCCTGGATCGCCTTGTCGGATGCCGGTCCCGATACCGGCCCCATGCGCTTCGTGCCGGGGAGCCACAAGGGACCGGTGTTCGAGCAGGACGACACCTACGCCGAAAACAACCTCCTGAGCCGCGGCCAGGTCGTGAAGGCCGAGGTGGACGAGTCGCAGACGGTGCTGGCACCGCTCGCGCCCGGCGAGATGTCCATCCACCATGTGCGCGTGATCCACGGTTCCGAGCCCAACCGGACCGGCGACCGCCGCATCGGCATGGTGTTGCGCTATTGCGCGACCGACGTGCGTCAGACCAAGGCAGACGGCGACCGGGCGATTCTGGTCAAGGGAAGGGACACCCACCGCCACTTCGAGATGATCCCTCGGCCCCGTGAGGACCACGGTCCAGCCGAGCGGCAATTGGCCCGCGAACATGGCCTGACGCGCCACAAGGCCCTGATGGACGCGACCGCGAAGCGGTGGAGAGGGGGGTTGGCAAGGGGAAGAATCACGGAAGAAATAAAAACAGGTTGGGGAGGAATAGGAACATAAACTGCGCAGTGTAGAAAATATA
>VXPO01000122.1:0-25225 GCA_009839505.1 Gammaproteobacteria bacterium | reverse complement strand
CGCCACCCCGCACAACACCCTTGTATATGCGGTGGCAGCGCTTTTTTTTCTATACCTCCCCGTCTGCGCCCGCGCCGGCTAGGCGGTCGAAGGGAGATTTCGCTGCGCGAAATCTCCCTTCGACAAACCGACGTTGACGGGGTCCAAGGAACCTATCTGCAGCACATGGAAGATTGAACCCGTGCATGTGCTCCACGTCTACCGAACCTACTTTCCCGAGACCCAGGGCGGGCTCGAGGAGACCATCCGCCAGATCTGCCTGAACACCCGCCGTCACGGCATCGCGAGCCGTGTTCTGTGCCCTAGCCGGTCCGTCGTCCCCCGCGTGGTCCGACGCGAAGAAGCCGCCGTGTACCGCTGCCGCCTGGACGCCGAGGTGGCCTCGTGCAGCCTGTCGCGGGAAGCCTTCCCGATGCTTCGCCGGCTGCTTCGCTGGGCGGACGTGGTCCACTACCACTTCCCGTGGCCATTGGCCGATGTCCTGCACTTGTCGTCCGGCGGGCGCGTACCCTCGGTGCTGACGTACCACTCGGACATCGTCCGCCAACGCGTGCTTGCCCGGCTCTATGCGCCGCTGATGAACCGTTTCCTGCGTTCGGTCGACCGAATCGTGTGTACCTCGCCCAACTACCTCGCCACATCGGATGTGCTGAAGCGGTTGGGGGACGATGTCGATGTCGTGCCGATCGGCCTCGACCAGGCCTCGTATCCGGAGCCCACCGAGGACACGTACGCCCGTGTCCAAGCGGCGTACAGCGACGGATTCTTCCTGTTCGTTGGAGTCCTGCGCTACTACAAGTGCCTGCACATTCTCCTGGAAGCCGCCCAGGGTGCCCCCTACCCCATCGTCATCGTTGGCTCGGGACCGGACGAGGCGAAACTAAAGCGGCAGGCCGCCGAGTTGGGCCTCACCAACGTGACGTTTGCCGGTCATGTGGAGGATGCGACGAAAGTGGCGCTCATCCGCCTCTGCCGAGGCGTCGTATTCCCGTCGTACCTGCGCTCCGAGGCGTTCGGCGTCACGCTCCTCGAGGGTGCCATGAACGGCAAGCCGATGATCACCACGGAGGCGGGATCGGGGACGAGCCACGTCAACGTCGACGGCGAGACCGGAATCGTGGCCGAACCCGCCTCTGCCGAAGCGTTCAGGAACGCCATGGACCGGTTGCATGCGGGTCCGGACCTGGCGCGGCGCCTGGGTGCTGGCGCCCGGGAGCGATTCGAGGGCTTGTTCACCGGGCGACTGATGGGGGATCGCTACGCCGAGATCTACCAATCGCTGGCCGGCGCGAATCCCGCCACCGCGGGATCGACGGCGTAGCAGGCCGTCCTAGATGCGGATCGCCGTTGACGGTCGGCCACTCCGGCACCCTTTCGTCGGCATCGGTGTCTACACCCGGGAGATTCTCAGCCGCATTGGCCGAGATCACGAACTCTTCATCTACCTCGATCGCGACCTGCCCGAACCGCCGGACATTCCCGGCGTCTGCCGAGCCGGGTCAGGACGACGCCTGACCGGCCTCCTTACCGCGAACGTCGTGTTCCCGCGCTGGGCGAGGCAGGACGCCGTGGACGTGTTCTTCTCGCCGCGCCACCATCTGCCGTTGGCGCTGCGCAACATTCCGTCCGTGGTGACGATTCACGACCTCGTCTGGCGCGTCGCACCGGAGACCATGAAACCCCTGAATCGAGCACTCGACGCGATGCTGATGCCCATCGCCCTGGCGCAGGCGGATCGCGTCATCGCCGTCTCCCCGGATACGGCGAACCGCATCGAGGCGTTCTGCGGCCGTTCCGATGTCGACACCGTGATGCTGGCACCCCGCCAGCTCCCGCCGCCGGAACCCTTCGAACATGGACGACCGTTCTTCCTGTTCGTCGGCACCAAGGAACCGCGCAAGAATCTTCCGGGAACGCTGGACGGCTTCCGCCGCGCGGTTGCCGCCGGCCTCGACCACGACCTCGTCCTTGCGGGATCCGACGGCTGGGAGCCGGGCATCGCCGAGCGGATCGCGGCGAGCGGACTCTCGGACCGCGTCGTGGACCTCGGGCCCATCTCGTCGGCGCGCTTGGCGGGTGTCTACCAGGCCTGCAGCGCGCTGGTCCTGGCGTCGTTCTATGAAGGGTTCGGCATCCCCCTAGTCGAGGCAATGGCGCACGGCAAACCGGTCATCACCTCGAACAACGGCGCCATGGCCGAGATCGCCGGCGATGCCGCCCTGTTCGTCGATCCCGCAAACGCCGCGAGCATCGCCCGGGCGTTCCTGAAGCTCGAGAGGGACCAGGACACCCGTCAACGGCTGGCGGCCAACGCTCATCGCCGAGCCAAGAGCTTCTCCTGGGACCGTGCCGCCCGCGAGACCGTCGAAGTTCTCGCTACCGCCTCCGCCCCGCACTTGGGATAGCGCCTGAACCGACCATATCCGCGGATGCCGAATTTCTAGCCACTCTCCCACCACTCACTGCGGAACAGAGCCAAGGCACTTTCGCGGGCAGCATCCCACTCTTCCTGAGTAATCTCATCCAGTCCGGCGATGTGTTCGTCAGTGTTGAACGGAATACCGTAACCGGTCGCCACCGCTATGGCGGTATACAAGTGAGTCAGGCGAGTGTGCCTTACGTCCGCCTCGTACGGATCCCCAAGTTCCTTCTGGCGTTCCCACAAGCGTTCCTTGATGGCCTGCTCCCGCTCCACCAGCTCATCAGGATCATCATGCCCGCGCTTCATCCGTTCCAGGTCGCGAGCAGCCTCGTCGTGTAGCGACTGTACGGCCGCATCGTACTCGCGTCCCCTTCGCCACTCCTCGAACCTGCCACGATGCAGAATCGCCAGCAAGGGGTTGATCCGCCGTAACGCCTGGATGTGTCCCTCGTCACGGACGTAGTTCTCAAGCGCCCACTCATTACCGAGACGGGCAGCGAATTCCAGCAGTAGATCAACGGACGCGCGATGCGGATCGCGCGCCTGCGCATATCGACTATTGAGAATCTCCTCTGCGGTCGCGCCCTCGACTGTCAATAGCTCCCAAGCAGAGAGGTCTACAACATCCTCTGGCAACTGTGTACACATCGAGTAGGTGAACGCCGCCCGATAGTGATCATCCTCAATCTGTCGGTAACGTTGCCAATACGACTCGTGATCGCGAAGGGTTGTCAGACTCGACAAGTCTTCGCCAAGGCCCCCTGGGCGCAGAACTGTCCGAAGCGACCTGTCAAGACGCGCCCGGTTGCACGCGCTAATTGCTAGAGCATGGCGAACCAAGTCTCCCGCTGTGCAAACATCCGCCAAGTCTTCCCTAATCGTGCCTGGCGCCACCCGACACTCCTCGCTTCGTAGTGCTTCCAACGCGTTCACCTTGCTCCCACTCGGATCCGCAAAGAGCTGCCGCCAAGTCAGACGCTCCTTGAACGGGACGACTGGATCGTAGGTCTCCCGGTTTCCATAGTGTCGTTCGAGTGCTCCTACGCACTCGTCTGACAAGCTGCCCTGGACGGCAAGCGTGTCCCCGACCGAGGGACAGTAGTAGGCGAGTCCGAGATCCGCCCCGGCATTCGTATCTTCGCCGGTATCATCATCCGCCCTCGTGGAAAGCACCGGAATCCGAACGTGGACATCCGCAGGTGCGAGTCTTCGCTCGGGAGTAGGTGATGCCGAACTCGCTACGAGAGCTGACTCGGAATCCTGCATCCGCCAAACGATAATCGTGGCGGCGATTGCCGCCACAACCACGATAGAGGTGCCAATCGCCTTGCTGACTATCGTAGACATGCAGGTCGGCGGCTATCCCAGCCAATTAGCGAGGTCGCGTAGTCAGGATCATCCGGGGCGGGAAGTCCGAAAATGTCTTCGTACATCTGCCAAGCCAGCTCGTAGAACTCGTCGCCAAAGGCGTGCGACTCTACCGTAGAGCACGGGTGCTTACCCGCCTCAAAGTGCCCAACATGGACCAGTTCATGTACGAGCGTTGAAGCCAACCGTTCGTTGTAGGTACCAGTGCGCCCATTTCCGATCTGACCCATGTCCAATTGGATCCGATAGTTGCTCGTAGTCCGCATTCGCTGCCGCGGTTGTCATCGAGCGCCGGCGGCGCAGGTACCGAGCTGTTACCAACCGAGAGTCGCGAACCGTTTTCCGAGTAGCCCGGTGTAGTGCTTTCTTTGATCCGATGGAACAAATGAGTCGTTGATGCGCTCGCGCCAAACGGGGGCGGCGCGGACCAGGTCGTCTCGAACCCGGTCAATCACACGACTTGTCAGGCCCAAACGCTCCTCGGCGTAGTAGTCGATCCAGTTCTCGCGGTCCAGACGGCGCTTCTTTCCCTGCACCGGTAGGGCGACCTCCTCGAGCGCTTCGAGCGACTCTCCCAGGGCCAGGTAGGCGACAGTGGTGCTGAGGTAGTCGTAGGCCGGCGCCAGCTCGACTTTCCCCTGTCGGGTGATGAGCGAGAAGTTCTTGAGGTGCATGTCCTCGTTGCCGACCAGGAAGTTGAACAGGCTTCGCTTGAACAGCTTCACTTTCTCCACTGCGGGGAACGTGCAGTAGGTGTCGATCACATGGGCCACCTGTTCCATGCTGGAGTCGTACTTCGTGTCCCTGCGCCCACCCGACAGTTGCGCAAAGTCCTCGACGGCCACCTTGCCCTTGTGCCCGACCCGGTCGAAGCGGCGAACGAAATACGACCACGAACCGTCCGCGCTGCGCACCAAGCCGCTCACCGGCACCTCGATTCCGGCGAGCTTCGCCAGGTGCATGGTGACGCCCTCGTTCTCCGGCAGGTTGGGGTACACCTCATGCTGCGGTTTGAGTACGAAGCGTCCCCCTCGATCCACGACGTCGAAAGCGCCCCCCTTGGCATTGAGGCGAACGCTCAACTTGGGCTGGACACCTTGGATCGACATCTTGCCGGCCCGCACGACAGCTTCGCGACGTTGTTGTCGCGCGTCGTACGGCAAGTCGTTCAGACGTTGGAGATTGGGTGACAACATCCGGAGGCCTGCCGGGGAATAGACTCCCTCGGCGCAGAGTTCATAGGTGATGGGGCAGCGGCTCACACGCTCGCCTCGACGATGGTGACCGAGCCGACGACGTCTTCACCGACCGCCAGGAGTTGCCCGAAGTAGTCGCCGTGATCGATTTTGCACTGCCGCAGCAGCCCGTCGAGCATCACGCCTTCCGGCAACAGTCCCTCGAAGAAGGCCGGGAAGCCGTCGAAGGCGACCTCCCGAGCCGAAACGGGTATGGTCAGTGACACCGGCGGGCCGTCGTAGCCTTCGAAATAGCGGAACACGAACCGCGCCGGCGGATGCTCCTCCAGCAATCCAGCGGGCTCGCCATCGACACGGACCAAGGCACTCCTCATCAGACAGCACCCCGGTCCGCACTGCTTTTCTGTTCCAGCGCCATCCGGCATTCCGCCATCAGCGGTCCATCGAGCTGAACATCGATGTTGAGAACCCGAAACACGGCCATGAGCGTTGCCAAGCGCGTCGTCCGTTTCCCTTTTTCGACATCGAACACCGAGGTCTTGCCGACTCCCGCCAGCTCGGCCAGGCCGTGTTGGCTCAGGCCCGCGCGTCGACGGTGATAGCGAACCACCTCGCCAACCGTCTCCGACGAGTTTGCGTTCATCGTTTTCCTTGATATTTACCGGTACAGCGGGATATTACGTCAACAACCCCCCGGAATACAGCTTTTCTGGCGAAGTTACCGGAATGACGGTAATCGTTGCATCAAAATGCTGTTGGGCGATCAGAGACGCCGCTTCTGCTCGAATTACTACCGCTATAGCAGTCCTAATTGAGCTAAATCTGGTCAACGAAACCACACCCCGAATCGCCTGGCATCGTCCAGCACCCATCGGGCGCGCAGGCCGATGGCAATCCCGACCGGGAGCCAGAACATGAGCCAGGTCCAGCCGATTTTGTCGACGAGTTCGTGGCCGTCGAGCAGGTAGCCGGGAAGCGCCATTGCCCAGATCGCAAGCCCGAGTTTCGCCTCGGGCTCCTCGTAGTGAGCGAACAGGATCCGGAGAACGACGCCGACGACCGTGAGCATGAGGCCCAAGGCCAACAGGCCGCCCTGGTGCGCGACGGCCAGGAACAGGCCGTGCTGGTGCAGAACGGGAAATCCTTCGACCTCGATCGGATCGCGGGTCAGGACGCCGAGACCGAACCACGGACCCTCCGCCAGGACGCGTGCCGCGTAGTCCGACCAGATTCCCGGCCGGAAGCTGTCTCCGCGGGGAAGAATCAGCGCTTCGGCCCCGGGGACGAAACGAATGGACACGACGAGCGCCACCAGCAGCACCACCGCGAGAACGGCGCCACACACCAAGAAATGCGCCCCCGTGGCGCTGCGGTGAGCAATCCACAGGCAGCCCCATCCCAACACGAGGCAGGCGATGGCGTTGCGCGAGCCCGTCAGTACCACCGCGATGCAGAGCACCACGACGCACGCCACCGCGACTCCGACGGACGCGTTCCCCCAACGACCGGTTCCGAGCGTCTCTCGGCGTTGCAGGACCCAACTCGTCCCGCCGAGCGCCGCCACGGCGTAGACGAACGCCGCGGCGACGTGCGTGTCCAACTGCCCGAGGCCGTTCAGCCGGCCATCCTGCGGCGATTCAGCGAAGAACACGTAGATTGCCGAGACGCCGGCGACGCCACCGACGACGGCGAGGATCAGCGTCGTCCGCTCGCGGAACCAGTCCACCTGCAAGCTTTCGGCGACCGCAACCACGAACGCCAGCACAAGGATCGAGCGGACAGCCTGACTCGCCGCCTCGCCACCGTCCCAAGACGCCGACCAGAGGCTGGTCAGCGGTATGTACGCGAGCAGCGCCGCGACCAGCAGGAAGACGGGGTCGAACCACAGTGACCGCCAACTCCGGACACCGCAGAAACAGTAGATCGCCAACAGGTAGGTGATGAAACTCGACGCGCTCTGCGACGGCAGCACGAAGATCGAAGCCAGCGCAACCACGACGAGGGTGGCGGAGACTGGCACGCGATAGTCTAGAAACCGGCCGAGTGCAGGCAGGTCCGTAGGCATCCTAGTGTCTTGTGCCGAGCGACGGTGAGCTTGATGGTAGCCCAGCCGCCCGTTTCGGTGGACCCAACAGGGCGGGCGTCCTACACTCGCCCGAAGGGCCCATAGCTCAGTTGGTTAGAGCAGTGGACTCATCGCGACGGTGCCTTGGGCACCGTGAAGTGGTGCGCTCTCGTCGAGAGGCGGGAGATGAACGGGATGAATTCAGGGAAACCGCCCGGTCGGGCGCTAAAGACCACGGCAACCCTGAGCCAAGCCGGCGGTACACCGCCGGAAGGTGCAGAGACTACCTGGGGACTGGTGCCCATTTTCGGCACCGAGCGTCCTTGATGACAGGCTAGAGCGTCCCGCACCCCAACGCCGCGCGACCTCGAGGCGGCGCGGGTGATGAGATAGTCCGCCCCCGGTGGAAACGCCGGGAACATGCGAATCCATTGGTCCCAGGTTCGAGTCCTGGTGGGCCCACCAAACGCGACTGCTGTCGCAGTCGCCCGAGATTTCGCAGGGCGAAATCTCTGGTGAGCGGGGATTGAGACGGCTCCAGCGTTTCGAGTGCAAGACACGAGAATGCGCAGCATTCTCGAACGCGCCCGAAGGGCGCGCAGTCGCGTCAACGCCGGCTAGGTTCGCTCCACTCGTCGAGGAAGCTCTTCAGGTGGTCGCTGCGGCTCGGGTGGCGCAGCTTGCGCAGGGCCTTGGCCTCGATCTGACGGATTCGTTCCCGGGTGACGTCGAACTGTTTGCCGACTTCCTCCAGGGTGTGGTCCGTGTTCATGTCGATGCCGAAACGCATCCGCAGGACCTTCGCCTCACGGGCGGTGAGGCCGCCGAGCACCGTGCGGGTGGCTTCCTTCAAGCCTTCGCCCGTCGCCAGTTCCGCCGGCGAGCCGATGGTCACGTCCTCGATGAAGTCGCCGAGGTGAGAGTCCTCGTCGTCGCCGATGGGGGTCTCCATGGAGATCGGCTCCTTGGCGATCTTCAGCACCCGGCGAACCTTGTCCTCCGGCATCTCCATGCGCTCGCCAAGTTCCTCCGGCGTGGGCTCGCGGCCCATTTCCTGGAGCATCTGGCGCGATACGCGGTTCAGCTTGTTGATGGTCTCGATCATGTGCACAGGGATGCGGATGGTCCTCGCCTGGTCGGCGATGGACCGGGTGATGGCCTGACGGATCCACCACGTCGCGTAGGTCGAGAACTTGTAGCCCCGGCGGTACTCGAACTTGTCCACCGCCTTCATCAAGCCGATGTTGCCCTCCTGGATGAGGTCCAGGAACTGCAGCCCGCGGTTGGTGTACTTCTTGGCGATCGAGATCACCAGGCGCAGGTTCGCCTCGACCATGTCCTTCTTCGCCCGTTCCGCCTTGGCCTTGCCTAGCGACATGCGTCGGTTGATGTCCTTGATCTCGGCGACGCTCAAGCCCGTCTTGCTGGTCACGGCCTTGAGCTTGCGCTGGGCGCGGACGATGTCCTCCCGGGCGCGCGCAAGGCGACGGCTGTAGTCGTGCGACCCCTCGATCCGACGGTCAATCCAGGCGACGGACGTCTCGCTGCCGTGATAGTCGGAAAGAAAGTCCGCCCGCGGCATGCCCGCCCCGACGCAGAGACCCATGAGGATTCGTTCCTGGCGGCGGACCGTCCACAGGGCGTCCCGCGGCAGGCCGACGACGACATCGTAGTGCTTGGGCACGAGTTTGAAGAACGAGAACGCCGAGGCGAGTTTCGCCTGGTCCGCGGCGCGGGTCGCCTTGGTGATGCCTTTTTTCGCCTCTGCGTTGCGGACGGTCTTGTTGTAGGCCCGTCGGAGTGCGGTGAAGCGCCGCTTCGCCTCCACCGGATCCGGGCCTTTGCGTTCCTCGGTCTCGTCCTTGTCTTCGGTGGCGGTGAGGTCCACCTGGGCCGCCGGCGGCACGTGGTCCGCCGGATCCAGGTAGCCGACCAGCAGGTCGGCGAGCTTGCCTTCCTTGTTGAGCTCCGTGTAGCGGTCGAGAATGTACTTCACCGTACCCGGGAAGTAGGCCGTCGCCGCCAGCACGTGGCGGATGCCTTCCTCAATGCGCTTCGCGATGGCGATCTCGCCCTCGCGGGTGAGCAGTTCCACGGTTCCCATCTCGCGCATGTACATGCGCACCGGATCCGTCGTCCGACCAGCTTCCGTCTCCACTGCGGCCAGTGCCGCGGCGGCCTCCTCGGCCGCGATCTCGTCCGCGGTGTTGTCGCCAGCGTTCAGCAATTCATCGGCGTCGGGAGCGGCCTCTGCCGACTCGTAGACGGTGATTCCCATATCGTTGATCATGCTGATGATGTCTTCGATCTGGTCGGAATCGCTGATGTCGTCGGGCAGGTGGTCGTTGACCTCGGAGTAGGTCAGGAATCCCTGCTCCTTGCCCTTGGCGATCAGTTCCTTGAGGCGAGACTGGTGCTGTTCGGTTTCGGTAGTAGCCATATCACCTCGTGCGGTGGACGGGGATTACGGGAATGTGGTGGCCGGAAGCCGGCCATTCAAGGGCAAAAAAGCGGCGCATCATAGCATTTCCTGGCGCCTCTGGGCATGCCGCCGCAGATCGTCCATGGACCATCCGCTTTGCTCCGCGGCTCGGGAGGACGCGGTCAGATCCATGTCGACAATGTACCTGCGCACCTTGGCCGCGAAGTCGCCCGCCCGGGTCGGCAGCAGTAGAGGGCGGGCGGCAAACTCGGCAAGCTGGTCGTGGCCTTCGTGGCCCACGTACCGGGCGAGCAACGTGCCCGTATCCGCTTCGGGTTCCTCCAGGAGATAGCTTGCGACGTCCGCCAGCAGGCTGGTGTCCGCATCCTTTGCGAGCGCTACCTGGGTTTCCGAGTCCAGTACTGCGATCAACTCCGGGTCTTTGACGATCTCGAACAGGATTTGACTGCCACTCGGCTTGAGCGGACGTCGTGACGGCTGGTCGACTTCGGGGAATGGTTCGGTTGGATCGGACCGCGCATTGTCCGTGGCATGCGACTGGCCCGCAGCCCGGTCGAGCGTCGCGGCGTCGATACCGGTTCGCTCCGCCAAGCCGTCGACAATCACCCGACGCAGAGCGCCATTGGGCAGTCTGCCGATGTGCGGCACGGCCAGCTCGGAAAGCAACGCGCGCCCGTCGGCCTTGTCGAGGTCCAACCCCTCCTCGAGGTGTGCCACGAAGTATTCGCCCACGGGCATGGCTTGGTCCACGAGCTCTTGGAAATGCTCCCGCCCCCGGCTGCGGATGATCGTGTCGGGATCTTCCCCTTCCGGAAGGAACACGAACTTCAGTTGGCGCGTGCCGGACAGCACGGGAAACGCGGCGTCGACGGCCTTCCACGCCGCACCGCGACCCGCCTCGTCGCCGTCGAAACAGCACACGACGAGGTCCACATGCCGGTACAACGTCTCGAAGTGCGCCTGGCCGATCGCCGTGCCCAACGTAGCGACACTGTTGACCACGCCGTGCTGGGCAAGCGCCACCACGTCCATGTAGCCCTCGACCACCAGCACGCTCTGCAGTCGACGCTGCGCGCGGCGTGCCTCGTAGAGGCCGTAGAGCTCGCGTCCTTTGCGGAAGACATCCGTCTCGGGGGAGTTGATGTACTTGGGCTCGCCCGCCCCGTAGACGCGCCCCCCGAAGCCGATGACGCGGCCGCGGGTGTCCCGAATCGGAAAGATGATGCGTTCCCGGAACCGGTCGTACGTGCGGCCCTTCTCGTTCTTGACCACCAGTCCGGCGGCGATCAGCTTCTGCTCACCGAACGACGAGAGCGCACGCTTGATTCCATCCCAGCCTTCGGGCGCCAGGCCGATGCCGAAGTCCCGTGCGATCTCCCCGGTCAAGCCCCGCGACTTGAGATACGCGACCGCGCCTGCGGCATCCTCGTTCGAGCGCAACCAGCGGCGAAACTCGAGGTCCGCGGATTCCAGCACTTCGTAGAGGCTGGTATCGCGGGGCGGCTCCCTGCCCTGCTCGCGGGGGACGGTCACGCCCACCGACGACGCCAGGGCCTCGATGGCTTCGGGAAAGGTGAGGCCGTCGTATTCCATGAGGAATCCGATCGCCGTGCCGTGAGCCTCGCAGCCGAAGCAGTGATAGAACTGCCGATCCGGGTTGACGTTGAACGAAGGGGTTTTCTCGTTGTGGAAAGGGCACAAGCCCTTGTGGTTGCTGCCGGCTTTCTTGAGTTGAACCCGGGCGCCGATCACATCCACGATGTCGACCCGAGCGATCAGGTCGTTGATGAACGACTGCGGTATCAGACCGGCCATGACCCGAGAGAATAATCCTTGGCGGGAGCCGTGTCCCGCGTCGAACGGTTTTTCGCCCGGGTCAGCCGGAAAGGGCCGTCCTAACCATCCCGCTGACCACGCCCATGTCGGCCCGCCCGGCGAGCTTGCCCTTGAGCGCACCCATGACCTTGCCCATGTCCTTCATGCTGCTCGCGCCCACCGCGCCAATCGCGTCCCGAACGGCTTCATCGATCTCGGCTTGGGACAGGGCTTCGGGCAGGAACTCCTCGATCACGTCGATCTCGAACCGCTCGACGGCGGCGAGATCCTCGCGTCCGGCCTTCTCGTACTGGCCGAGCGAGTCGCGCCGCTGCCGCAGCATCCGGGTCAACACGGCGATCACGTCGTCGTCGCCGAGCGTCTTGCGGCCGTCGATCTCGACCTGCTTGATCTCGGCGTTGACGAGCCGCAGTGCGCTCACGCGCTCGCGCTCGCGCCCGCGCATCGCGTTCTTCGTGGCGAGCGCGATCGTGGCCTTCAGGTCCGACATGTCGGCCCCGCTCAAGGAATCTAGAACGCTTTCTCGAATCGCCGGGCTTCGCGCTGCAGCTTCTTGATATGCCGCTTGACGGCGGCGGCAGCCTTGCGTTTGCGCACGGCGGTGGGTTTTTCGTAGAACTCGCGCCGCCGCACCTCGGATATGACCCCGGCTTTTTCGCAGGAGCGCTTGAAGCGCCGCAGGGCGACGTCGAAGGGCTCGTTTTCTCTAACCTTTACGGATGGCATGGTTGGCCCATGGCGAAACGGCGGGCATTCTACTCGCCGGACGGGACATTGCCAACGGCGGGTTGACTTGATGTCGAGAGCGCCCCATAGCCGGCCCGGCACTTCGCTTCGCTGTGTGCCGTGTTCGCCTCCGGCCCAGCCACACCGACCTTCCATGGACCAACCGCTCCCGGTCGCTTACGCTCCCGGTCGCGTTTGTTCCATGGAAAGGGCGGATTCGGTGTAGCGTAGGGCGACCATGCTTCCCGTCAGCCCATGCTTGTTCTCGGCATAGAGACATCCTGCGACGAAACCGGTCTCGCCCTGTACGACACGGGGGCAGGCCTTGTCGCCGAGTCCCTGTATAGCCAGGTGGAGCTTCACGCCCGCTACGGAGGCGTCGTCCCCGAACTGGCATCCCGCGATCACATCCAGAAGATCGCGCCGCTCATGGCAGAACTCCTGGAGCGCGCAGGACGCACCGTCGACGACCTGGACGGTGTCGCGTTCACATCCGGCCCCGGGCTGATCGGTGCGCTGATGGTCGGGGCCACGTTCGGGCGCTCCCTCGCTTATGGCCTCGACATTCCCGCCATCGGTGTGCACCACATGGAGGCACACCTCCTCGCTCCATTGATCGATGCCGGCACGTCCGAGACGGCACTGCCGTTCGTGGCACTGCTGGTCTCCGGCGGGCACACCCAGTTGTTCCGGGTGGACGCCATCGGCGACTACACGCTTCTCGGCGAGAGCTTGGACGACGCCGCCGGCGAGGCATTCGACAAGGTTGCGAAGATGCTGCAGCTCGGCTATCCAGGGGGGCCCGCGGTGGCCGCCAAGGCGGAGAACGGCGACCCGGAGAGGTTCCAGTTCCCCCGCCCGATGACCGATCGGCCGGGCCTCGACATGAGCTTCTCGGGGTTGAAGACGTTCACGGCCAACACCGTGCGGGACCACTCCCCCCTAGACGATCAGGACGTGGCCGACATCGCCCGCGCGTTCGAGGATGCGGTAGTGGATACCTTGGCCATCAAGTGTCGGCGTGCGCTACAGGAGACCGGTCTTGAACGATTCGTCGCCGCGGGCGGCGTGGCGGCCAACCGCCGGTTGCGCAAGCGCCTTGCCGACGACCTGCCGCACATTGTCTACGCGCCTCCGGCGCTGTGCACCGACAACGGCGCGATGATCGCCCATGCGGGCGCGCTCAGGCTCGAGGCTGGCCAACGCGACGCCTTGGAGATCGCGACCCGGGCCCGTTGGCCGATGGCCGAACTCCTGCCGCTGTAATCAAAGTCCTCCCTGAGGATGCCCAAAGGTGGACAGTCCCTCTCGCCCACTTCAGTACGGCCATCCGGTGATCCAAAAGTAGGTGGCGATCGCAAAGACGATCATGACGATCGTGTGCCTCCATCTCCAGATCTTGAACACCCGGAGAAGATCGAAGCCTTCAGTATCCCTTTCTTGCATCTTCCTATTCGACTCCCTCGTTGCAGAGCCCTGCTCTGGTCCTGCAGTTTCGAGTCTACGTGCTACACGAGACGCGCGACAGCGGGCTTCCCACCTACGGACTCGCCTTTCCGATGCGCGACAGACGCGCCCTCCGCAGCACAGCGCCGTAGGCCGAGCCTGGCTCGGCATCGACGCGCAACCCGCGCAGTTCTTCGATCAGTTGACGTTGGGCAGCCAAGGAGGTGGCGGCGCAGATCTCGGCAGTTCGGAGGACCAGTTCCGTCATGGCGTTTTCCCTGAAGGCTTCGATGGCCGTGAAGGCGTCCAGGAGCGTTTCCGGATTCGTGCCCGAGCCCGTCAGGGTGCGTCCATGGGCGGCCAGCGCCACGCCTGCGCGTTTTACAAGGCGCTGCGCATGCAGCCTAGTGAAGAAGCGTTCCAAGGGCTCCGGGGGCGTGGTCCAGCCGACGGCCGTCAAGGCGGTGGAGACGTCGTCGAACTCGTGGTGCTGAAACAGTTCAATCGTCCTCGGCAGGTCCAGTCCGTCGAACCAGTGATTCTCGCCGATGGCGTGCACCGTCTCGAAGAAGCGCGCCGGCGCAGGTGCTGCGGCGGCCTTCGACAACTCCGTCCAGACCCGTTCGCCGGACAGCGCCGAAAGCTCGCCCGTCATGGACCTCATCAGCGCCAGGGTTTCGTCGCTGACGCTGAAGTCCGGGAGTTGAGCGGCGAATCGGGCGACCCGGAAGACGCGCAACGGATCTTCGGCGAAAGCCGGCGAGACGTGACGCAGTACCCGGGCGGCGAGATCCCGCTGGCCACCGTAGGGGTCGACCAGCGTGCCGTCAGCAGCGCGCGCCATGGCATTGACCGTCAGGTCGCGGCGGGACAGGTCCTGTTCCAGGGTGACGCTCGGGTCGGCGTCGCAGACGAAGTCCGCATGACCAGGGCCGGTGCGGCGTTCCGTGCGTGCTAGCGCGTGCTCCTCGCCCGTGCGGGGGTGCAGAAAGACCGGGAAGTCGCGGCCCACCTGCTTGAATCCACGGCGCAACAGATCCTCGGGTACCGCGCCGACGACCACCCAATCATTTTCCGTGGGGGTGCGCCCGAGCAGCTCGTCGCGAACCGCACCGCCGACGAGATAGGTCTTCACGCAGACTCCGACGGGCTCTGCGCCTCGGTACTCACGTCTTCCGCGGCGGGAATCGAGAACACCTTGCCGTCCTCCAAGCGCACGGCCGTCAACGTCCGTCCCCAGACGCAACCGGTGTCGAGCCCGACGATGCGCGCCTGATCCGTCGTTCCGTCCAACGCAGCCCAGTGACCGAAGTAGAGCATCTTGCCGACCTTCGATGGATAGCCGAACCAGGGTTCGAAACCCGCTGGGCGGTCTTCCAGCGTTCCCTTGTGGGCGAATTCGAGGCGACCTGCCGCGTCCACCAGACGCATCCGCGTCAGGTAGTTGACGATGGCCCTGTGCCGGTCCATGCCGACGAGACCCGAGTCCCACAAAGCGGGCTCGTTGCCGTACATGGAGCGAAAGAACGCCGGGTGCTCGGAGCCTTTGAGGACGACCTCGACCTCGCGCGCATTGGCCCGTGCGGTGTCGAGACTCCAGATGTGGGGGATGCCGGCGTGGACGAGAACGTGGTCCTGGCTCTCGATCAGCAGCGGCCGGTGGCGCAGCCACCCGGCCAATTCGTCGCAGTCCGGAGCCGCCAGGAGCGCTTCCATGGTGTCGGTTGCCCGGTGCGGATGGCCACCGTAGACCATGGCAAGAAAGTGCAGGTCGTGGTTGCCCAACACGCAGTCGAACCTCTCCCCCAGTCGATACGCGAAGCGCAACGTCTCCAGCGAGCCCGGACCGCGGTTGACGAGGTCGCCGACACACAGGAGCACGTCGTCGTCGGTGAAGCCAGCCACCTCCAAGAGCCGCTCCAGGCTCTTGAAGCATCCCTGGATGTCCCCGACGACGTAGGTCGATCCCACCAGGGAATCTCTCAACAAGCCGTAGGGGCGACCGCGCGCCCTGGCGGGCGCGTGGTGGTCGCCCGCCTTGGCCAACCGACGCCGTGCGGTGACTGGCACGGGCGAACACAAGGGTCGCCCCTACGTACTTCGTTTTGGGAACCCCGTACCACTTGTTCAAAGCGTCCCTAGTGGACCGCGCCAGGAACGGCGAGAGAAAAAGTGTTGATCGGCACTTCGAAGGACTCCCCGTCGGCATCCCGGAATTCGTAGTGTCCCTGCATCGCGCCGACGGCCGTTTCCAGCACGCAGGCACTCGTGTAGCGGAACGCCTTGCCCGGTTCGATCAGGGGTTGCTCGCCGACAACCCCGGGCCCGCGGACCTCCTGCTGGTTGCCGTCGCCGTTGGTGATGAGCCAGTAGCGATTGACCAACTGCGCGGCCTCGGTGCCGCGATTGGCGATCGTGATGGTGTAGGCGAACACGTAGCGCGGTGCCGCCGGGTCGGACTCCGCCGGGATGTAGCGTGGTTCCACGGTGACTTCGAAATTCTTCACTCGCCCTCCTTGCGCCCCGGGAGACCGCATCGCCCTTGGCGAGCGATGGCGACGAAGTCGTCAACGGTCAGGTTCTCCGCGCGCACACCGGGATCGATACCCAACGCACGCCAGTCGACGGCGAGCGATTTTAAGGCATTGCCGAGCACTTTTCGGCGCCCTGCAAAGGCGACTCGGAGTACCTCGTCGAGGTCGTCTGGATCGCAGGCATGCCGATCTTCCTCCGCCCGAGGCACCAGGCGCACGAAGGCCGAGTCCACCCTCGGCGGCGGCGAGAAACTCTCCGGTTCGACCGCGAACAGGCTGTCGATGCGGCACCGCCATTGGGCGGCCACCGACAACCGTCCGTACGCTTTCGAGCCGGGCGATGCGGTCAGTCGGTGCGCGACTTCCGCCTGCAGCATGAAGTGCATGTCCGAAATACCAGCGTCGATCCGGAAGAGGCGTTCGAGCAGGGCAGTCGCGATGTTGTAGGGCAGGTTGCCGACGACGCGACGCGGCCGTTCGCCCCCTCGCCCCAACAGGGGTTTCAGATCCACCTTGAGCGCATCGCCTTGGACGATGTCGACCTCGGCGGCAGAGTCACCGAAGCCGCCGGCGCGAAGCGCGGCGACCAAGTCCCGGTCGACTTCCACCGCCGCGACCGACGCCGCTTCCCGGGCGAGCCGCCGGGTAAGGACACCCGTACCCGGGCCGATCTCCAAGACGTGGTCGGACGCCCTCAGGCGGAGCGTTGCGAAGATCCGCTCGACGACCGCCTCATCGGTCAGGAAGTGCTGACCGAAGCGTCTACGAACCAGAACCGTCCCCGATCCTGGATTCGTTGGCCCAGCTCGCGAACTCTTCGAAGGTCATGCGCTCCTCGACGAAAGCGTCGTCGCGGATCTCGTTCAGCCATTCGTCGAGACGTTGCTCGAAACGGCGTTGATGCAGTATCCGCAATGCATAGTCGCGCCGCGTCTCGTCGCTGACGTCCTGCTGCCGCCGGCCCTGCACTTCGAGAATGTGCCAACCGAAGGAAGTCTGGAACGGCGGCGAAAGTTCGTCCACCGGTGTCGCGTTCATCGCGGACACGAACTGCGGATCCAGCATTTCCCCGGTAGTCCACCCCAAATCGCCACCCGCCAGCGCGGTGCCCGGATCCTCGGAGTGTTCCCTGGCGAGTTCCGCGAAGTCCTCGCCGGCGACGAGGCGCGCGCGCAGATCCGCGACCGCGGCGCGCGTCTCCTCATCGGAGCGGATCGCCGACGGCATCAGCAGGATGTGCCGAACCTGGGTCTGCTCGGAGCGCTGCTGCGATGCGCCGCGTTTGTCGATCAGCTTGATGATGTGAATGCCGGAGGCGTTCTGCAGCGGATCGGCGGTTTCGCCGACCTCGAGTGCCACCGCCACCTCGGCGAAGAACCCCGGAATCCGTCCCGGCTTCCGCCATTTAAGATCACCGCCCTCAGTGGATGTCGGCGCGTCCGAATGCTTGACCGCCAGCGCCGCGAAATCCGCGCCATCCCGAAGCTCGCGGATGATGTCGTCGGCCGTGGCCCAAGCCGCCTCCAGGCTCTCCGCCGAAGATCCGGGTTCGACCTGAAGCAGGATATGGCCAAGGCGGAACTCGTCTGAGATCAGATCCTGGAAGAACGGTGATGCAAGCAACTCGTCGACGGCCTGTTCGGTCACGTACACCCGGCGGCTGACCGCCATCTGTTGTACCCGTTCCATCATCATCTGGCGGCGAATCTCGTCGCGGAGCGCAGGGTAGGACTCACCCGCCGCCTGGAACTCGGCGATGAACTCATCGAGCGACATGCCTGCCTGGGCGGCATACTCGGCCACCCTGGCCGTCAGCGTCTCGTCGTCCACCTCGATGTCGCGACGTATGGCCTCCTGGTACTGGATGCGCTCCTGGATCATCGTCTCCACGATCTGCTCCCAGACGATCTCGTGGGGAATCTCCGTCTGACCCTGATCCACGAGTCGCTGGATCACGGTGTCGAACCGCATACCCACTTCGGTGGCGAGGACGATGTCGTCGTCCACGATGGCGACGATTCGCTCGATCGTCTCGACCGCCGAAGCGGTAAGCGGAACACTCAGAGCGGTCGCGCAGATCAAGGCGCGTATGGAGGTGGATTTCGGCATGGTCTTGCTATCCCTACTGGTCGGGTTTGGTCTCTACGGGTTTCCCGGCCGGTAGCCCTTTATGCCACGAACCAGACGAGAATCAACCCTCCGGCCGAGCCCCGCGAACCCACGGAACGCGATCTGCACCAGAACGCCACTGTCCAGACGCGAGGCCGACCCCTGCAGGTTCCGGGGCACGTCCAGCGTCCGGTGCCAGAGCAGTTTGATGTCGATACAGCAGTTGGCGTAGGCAAAGCCGGCAAACCCTTCAATCATTTGACCGTCCCGCCAGTCATGGTTCCATCGCGCGAACGCGCGCCACCCGCGGGCTGCCCCGGGAAACGGCCAGAGAACCGAGACATCCGTCTGATCGACTTGGGGATGCCGCCGCCGGTAGCCGACATTCACGACCCTGCCTGCGTCCACCCGGTAGGACAGCGCCAGTCCGAACTCCTCGGAATCTCCCCGACCGCTGTCCCAAGCCACCTTCGACAACACGCTGAATCGACCATGGGAGCCACGCACTTCGGCCACGATGTCGGCCTCGCTCTCCTCGGGCGACACGCGACGGGAATCGAGGTGGCCGGCGCCGCCCACGCGCATCGCTAGGATCTCCGCGCCGCGGTCGTCAAGGAGCCGCGACTCCACGCCCAGGGAGACGCGGTTGGCATCGACGATGCGGTCCACGCCGGCGAAGCGGTTGTCGCGGAACAGCTGAGCGTAGGAAGAGGTCAGGTGGGCGACATCGAATTGCGGTAGGTGGTGCTGCTCGGCATGGGACTGGCGAAGGTAGTGGAGCCTGGGTTCCAAGGTCTGAATCCAACCCCGTCGCGCCAGCGGTCGTTCCAGGAACAGGCCGGCGTCCATCACGCCGAGTCGTACGTTGCGTTCGGGCGTCGAGTCGACCTCAACCGGCGTGTTGCGAAGTTCATAGGCGGTATGGCGCACGCCGCCTGCCAGGTTCAGGAATCCCCAAGAGCGCCGCAAGGAAAGACGCAGGCGCGGTTCGGTGTGCAGGCGGTCTCCGGTGACGTCCCTCTGCGCGCCGCTGTCCCCGCCGTGGAACGACGTCCAGGACGTGCCTAGCGACCACGACAGCGGACCCGGCAAGGCACCGACGTAGCCGAGGCTCAACTCCGGCATGCGCCTGAAGGGTTCCCGACCAGGCTCCAGGCGCTGGAAGCCCTGGGCCAGCACGCCAGCCGTCAAGTTGCCCCGGGCGTAGCGGAGTTCGGCGCGTCGTTCCAGCGAGACCCGACGCAGCGACGCGTACCCGCCGCCGAGATCCTCCAGATAGTCGTTGTCGCTGACCGCCGCGTAGTCGACCCGCGTTCGCAGCCGGCCGACGCGCCCCCGGGAGTCGGCCTGGAGGGACCAACGGTCGGCGGGTGAGAAACGGTCCCCCGGAGCCGCATCGCGACGCGCCCTGTGTCCATCGTAACGTCGATCCCCGGACAGGAACGCGCCTCCGAGTGTGGTTTCGAACGTTTCGTTCAGATGCCTGAACTCGCCTTCAATGCCGGCGCCGCGCTTGCCGATCAACCGGGGCGAGACGGTCGCGTCGTAGTTCGGTGCCAGGTTGAAGTAGTAGGGCAGCGAAAGGTCGATGCCGGCCTCGCCGTCGTAGCCGATACCGGGGAACAGAAAGCCGCTGGTGCGCTTGTCGGTTACCGGCAGGCGCAGGTAGGGCGCGTAGAACACGGGGACGCCGCCAACGACAAGGCGCGCACCCCGGGCCGTGGCGAAATCCCGGTCCACGTGGATCGAACGTGCGCGCACGCGCCATGCGCGGCTGTCCGGTGGACATCGGGTCAACATCGCACCCTCAAGGTCCACGACATCCTCTCGGCGGTCCATGTGCTGGGCGTAGCCGCGAACCTCGATATCGGTCAGCACGAACTCCGCATCCGCGATGCGCACGTGGCCATCCGAGAGATCCACCCCGGCGGTGGTGCCGGACACGTGTACGCCCGGTTCGGAGAACCGCACGCCGCCATCCGCACGGGCAAGCGAGGTGGTGCGATCCAAGCCAATAGTTTGGGCAGCCAGTCGCCGGTTCCCCTGTCGGACCACCACACCGCCGGAGGCTTGGACGTGTTCTTCCGACGATGTTGCCGACGGGGCGTCCACTTCCACCGGTTGCGCGGCGTTGTCGGTGGTGCGTGGCATTGGCGGCGTCGGCTCTACGTAGGCACCCACGCAGACCCGGTCCGTACCATCTGACCCGGCGTGCGTACGCCACAGGGATTCAGCGAGTTCGCCGGCCGCGGCGGGCCGGAGCAATACGCATCCCGCGAGACAGAGCGCGGCAACCAATGCTTCTGTTAACGTCTTGCCCTCACCGAGACCGCCCTTGACCCAAGATACGGACGAACTTGCGGCCTGGACCGAGCGCACGCTCGGCACGAAGGTCGAACTGGCCCGCCTGCCGGCGGAGGCCAGCACGCGCCGCTTCTTCCGCGTGTCCACCAACGGGTCCACCTTCGTCGCCATGCACTCGCCGCCGGATACGGAGGATAACCCGCGCTTCGTCCGGCTTACGGGTCTGTTCCGACAACATGGACTGGCGACGCCCGAAGTCCATGCGACCGACCTCGAGCGTGGCTTCCTGCTACTGGAGGATCTCGGCGGGCGGGATTTCGCCGCCGCCTACGCCAACGGTGATGTCGACGCCCCCTTGGGCGAGGCGGTCGCAACCCTGGTCAAGCTGCAGACCGTGGTGTCGGACGACATACCGCCCTACACCATCGGACGTTTCACCGACGAACTCGCCATCTTCACCGAGTGGCTCCTGACTCGCTTCCTAGACCTTGAGCTACCGGAGGTGTTCGTCGGCATCCACGAGAGCCTGATCGCAGCTACACAAAGCGTTCCACAGTGCACCGTGCACCGTGACTACCACTGCCGCAACCTCATCTGGCGCAACGACGGCCGCGTCGGGATCGTCGACTTCCAGGATGCCTTGATCGGTCCCGCATGCTACGACATCGCCTCCCTGCTGCGGGACTGCTACGTGGAGTTCGACGAGGGCACCGTCGCGAGGTGGCGCGACCGATTCTTCGACCTGGCAAGCCTGGACTGCGACCGCAAGACCTTCGTCCGGGCCTTCGATCTGGTGGCGATGCAGCGCCAGCTCAAGGCGGTGGGCATCTTCGCCCGGCTGTATCTACAGCACGGACGCGACAGCCATCTTGGCGACATTCTTCCCGTTCTGAAGCGGATCGCCCGGTTGGCGCACGATTACCCCGAGACCCGTGATCTGGCCGCCTGGCTCGACGCCATCGTCCTGCCTCGGGCGAGCCGCAGGATCGACTTCACACCATGAAGGCGATGATCCTCGCTGCAGGACGGGGCGAACGCCTGCGGCCACTGACCGAGCGGGTTGCGAAGCCGATGCTGATCGTCGGGGGCGATCCCCTGATCGTCCACCAAGTCCGCTGGTTGCACCGCGCGGGAATCCGCGAAATCGTGATCAACCTGCACCACCTCGGGGAACAGATCGAGCGAGCCCTCGGCAACGGCAAGGACTTCGGCGTGCGCATCCGCTACAGCCACGAACCCGAAATCCTCGACACCGGTGGCGGAATCCGCAACGCCCTTGTGCATCTCGCCCCCGGCCCGTTCGTGATCGTCAACGGTGACGTCTGGACCAACTACCGGTTCGATCGGTTGCTTCGCATCCAGCCCAGCGACGGGCACCTGGTATTGACGCCGACACCAGCGCACAAGGAGAAGGCGGACTTCCATGTCGAGCCGGGAACGGACCCGTTGAAGGTCCGGCGTGGCTCGTCCGATGACGACCTGACCTACTGCGGCATCGCGGTGCTGCATCCCGCGTTGTTCGAGGGATCGCCCGAGGGCCCGTTCCCGCTGACCGACCTGCTTTTCCCCGCAGCGGCCGAGGGCAGACTCAGCGGCGAGATCTTCGCTGGCGCCTGGATCGACATCGGTACGCACGACCAACTCAAGGAGGCCCGGCGCCGCGCCGACGGCCTTGTGCCGGATCCGACGCGCTGATCCCTACCGTTCACCGCTATGCCTTCGAGACGCCGCCTAGCGGCTGGACGCTTGTGAACGCGCTGATACGCCATTACAGGTGTGTTCGACCACTAGGTAGAATGCGCGCTCCCAAGAACGCGATGACCTGACGTGGAACCTTGGATCGCACCTTCCATCCTCGCCGCCGATTTCGCCAAGCTCGGCCAGGAGGTCGACGATGTGGTGGCCGCCGGCGCGGACCTCATCCACTTCGACGTGATGGACAACCACTACGTGCCGAACCTCAGCGTGGGTCCGCTGGTGCTGGAGTCGCTGCGCCGGCACGGGGTCGAGGCGGCCGTGGACGTGCATCTCATGGTCAAGCCGGTGGACCGGTTGATCGGCGACTTCATCGACGCCGGGGCCGACATCGTCTCGTTCCACCCCGAGGCGAGCGAACATCCCCATCGATCCCTCGGGCTCATCCGCGAAAGGGGCGCCAAGGCCGGCCTCGTGTTCAACCCAGGTACTCCCGTCGCCTTGCTCGAGCCGCTGATCGATGCCGTTGACCTGGTGCTCGTCATGTCGGTCAATCCGGGTTTCGGCGGCCAGGCGTTCATTCCTTCCACGCTCGACAAGGTGCGCGCCGCGCGCACGCTCATCGATGCCAACGGCTCCGAGATCCGGCTCGAGATCGACGGCGGCATCAAGGTCGACAACATCGCCGCGGCCGGCGCCGCGGGCGCCGACACCTTCGTCGCGGGATCGGCCATCTTCGGCGTGCCGGAGTCGGGCCGCGGCCGGGCCGACGACTACCGGCTGGTGATCCAGAACATGCGCGACGAACTGGCGGCACCGGCGGCTTGAGCTACCACGCCTATCTGTTCGACCTCGACGGCACACTGGTCGATACCGCACCCGACCTGTCGCAGGCACTGAACCACACGCTCGCGAAGGCGGGTCTCGAGCCCGTCGACGAGGCCCTCACCCGCCACTGGGTAGGCCACGGCGTACGCGCCATGCTGGAAGCCGCGTTCCGGCACCACGACCGCCACGCGTCCGAGCCGGACTTGGACGCCAGCCAGAACGTCCTTGTCGACCACTACAGGGAGCACATCGCCGACTACTCGCGGCCCTACGGCGGTGTCGCCGAAACGCTCGACACCCTGGCCCGGCGCGCTCCGCTCGCCGTGGTCACCAACAAGCCCACAGACCTCTCCAACAAGCTGCTGGACGCCCTCGACCTCGCAGGGTTTTTCCGCGTCGTGGTGGGGCGGGGCACCACCTCGCGGTTCAAACCCGACCCCCAACCCGCGCACTACGCCTGCGAACGACTCGGCGTGCAGCCGGCAGCGGCGCTCTTCATCGGGGACTCCGAGACGGACGTGCTGTGCGCCCGGGCGGCCGGCTGCGACGTCGTCCTCTACCGCCACGGCTACAACCACGGCCGCGATCCGGACACCCTCGGCGCCGACCGCGTGATTGATTCGTTGTCCGCGCTCGTTTAGGTTAGAACGATGAGACGAATGGGGCAGCTCGACACCCGCTGGTGGTGACGTCGCCGATCCGGAGACCGGATCGCTCGCGTCGACACACTCACCCAAGGTGCCCCATGAACCAAAAAGCCTACGACGCCCTCGCAAGCCGCGGCTATTCTCACATTCCTGTCGTCCACGAGATTCTCGCTGATCTCGAGACGCCGCTCTCCGCCTACCTGAAGCTCGCCGACGGACCGTATTCGTACCTGCTGGAATCCGCCGCCCAAGGCGGCGAGAAGTGGGGCCGCTACTCCATGATCGGTCTACCCGCACGGACCGTGATTCGGGTCCGCGGGGACACCTTGACGGTCGAGGAGTCGGGGCAAGTCGTGGAGGAGATGCATACCGACGATCCCCTCGGTGCGATCGAGGCATTCAGCCGCCGATTCAATGTCCCCGACCTGCCGGACATGCCCCGCTTTCTCGGCGGCCTCGTGGGCTACTTCGGCTACGACACGGTGCGCACCGTGGAGAAACGCCTGAAGGCGTCGACGCCGCCGGACGATCTCGGCACGCCGGACATCCTGTTGATGGTGTCCACCGACGTGCTGGTGTTCGACAACATGTCGAGCCGCGTGAAGCTCATCTCGCTCACCGATCCGACCAAGCCGAACGCCTTCGCCGAGGCCAAGGAACGTCTGGCGGCCAGGGCATCCAAGCTCGCAACGGCGACGCCGCACCTCGTTATGGCAACCGCCAACGAACCCGTCGAGGAGGAAGACTTCGAATCCGCTTTCGGACGAGCGAACTTCATGGCCGCCGTCGAGCGCATCCGCGAATACATCCGCGCCGGCGACGTCATGCAGGTCGTGCTCTCGCAGCGCATGTCTATCCCGTTCGTCGGTCCGCCGATCAACCTCTACAGGGCGCTGCGCAGCCTCAACCCGTCGCCGTACATGTACTTCATGAACCTCGACGGTTTCCACATCGTGAGTTCCTCGCCCGAGATTCTCGCCCGGGTCGAGGACGACGTGATCGTCAACCGCCCCCTGGCAGGTACCCGGCGCCGCGGCCACACGGAGGCGGAGGATCTCGCCATGGAGGAGGAACTGGTCAACGATCCCAAGGAGATCGCCGAGCACCTCATGCTGATCGACCTCGGCCGCAACGACGTCGGCCGCGTGTCGGAGACCGGTAGCGTCAAGGTCACCGAAGAGTTCGTCGTGGAGCGCTATTCCCACGTCATGCACCTGTCTTCCAACGTCGTCGGCCGGCTCGCCGAAGGCAAGACTGCGGTGGACGTGCTCCGTGCCACCCTGCCCGTTGGCACGCTGTCCGGCGCGCCAAAGATCCGCGCCATGGAGATCATCGACGAATTCGAACCCGTCAAACGGGGAATCTACGGGGGTGCCGTGGGCTACATTGCCTGGAACGGCAACATGGACACCGCCATCGCCATCCGCACGGCAATCCTCAAGGACGGTCGGCTCTACATCCAAGCCGGTGGCGGCATCGTCGCCGACTCCGTTGCGCGGCTCGAATGGAAGGAGACGTTGAACAAGGGCCGCGCCATTTTCCGCGCCGCCCGCATGGCGGCGTCCTCCTTCGCCGACCTCGAGTACAAACGCGACCGCTTCGCGGT
>VXPO01000064.1 GCA_009839505.1 Gammaproteobacteria bacterium | reverse complement strand
TCGCGATCGAGATGGGGATCCCCGGCCAGATCGGCCACCCGCGGGTCGCGGAGGCGTATGAGACGGTGCTCGCGGCCTGCTCGGTGCACGGCGCCTATCCCGGTCTGGGCGGTGTCTACCAGCGCGATCTGATGGAACGGTACGTCGGCCTGGGTTTCCGGCTGATCCTGGCGGGCAACGATCTCCCGTTCATGATGTCCGCCGCGACAGCGCAATCTGCGTTCCTCCGCGCTCTTGAACCGAGCTGAAGGGCCGGCGCGGTCCCGATGGCGAGCCGTGTAACACCGGCGATGGGCTGCGCCGGACGACGGGGTTCCGCGCCTGTGGGCGCGACCCTGGATTGCGCTGACCCCGTCGTCGAGCAGTCTCCCAGCGGGACCGCAACGGCCGGGCGGTACATGGCCTTCAAGGTCGGGACCACCGGGACCCAACACGATGACTGGTACGAGACCACGTGGTATTCGCCGCAGCTCGGTGCCGTCGTCAAGGGCGCCTGGGGCCGCACCGATGACAACGGCTACGGGCCGCTGGAGGGGAGCTGGGAACTGGTCAGCGTCGAATTCAAGCAGGCGCTCGGGTACCGCCCGCCGGCCTGATCCGCTTCCGGCCGGCCGGCGGACACCTCATCCGGTTGTACGCTTGTCGACTATGCACCCAACAACCGGAGGAAGACACATGATTTCCCGGAGAGCCCTGCTGCAGATGCTCGCCGCCGAAAGCGCCGTCGTGGGCGGCCTCTCCCTGGCTGCCTGCGCCCCGTCGGAACCGCCCACCGCGGGGATCTCGGCGCTCACGGACACCGGCCCCGCCCTCCGGACGCTCGCCGAAGCACGGGGCCTGTCCATCGGCACCTCGATCCTGGCCTTTCAGCTGCACGACCGGGACTACGCGCGGATGATCGGCCGGCATTTCTCGCAGATCGCCGAGGAAGGCGCCGGGTACATGTACGACACGCAGCCGCTCCCCGGGCGATGGAGGTTCCAGCGGCTGAACCGGACCGACAGCTTTGCCCGGGAGCACCGGCAGACGCTCCGCATCCAGGCGCTGGTCTGGGGGCACAAGACGGCGGTGTCGGGGGACTTCTTCGACGGCTGGACCCCCACCCCGCGATGGGTGCACAAGGGCGGGTTCTCCCGCGACGAACTGCTCGCCATCATGCGGGAGCACATTGCCACGGTCATGCGCCGGTACAAGGTGCGGGTCCGGGAGTACCTGGTGGTGAACGAACCCCTGCACTCCGATTCAAGGCGCGACGAGCTGCAGCCGAACGTCTGGCTGACGACGATCGGGCCCGAGTACATCCGGCTGGCCTTCGAGCAGGCGCGCGAGACCGACCCGGAAGCGCACCTGATCCTGAACGAATGGGGAGCGGACTATCTCCATCAGGAGCACGGCCCGACCAACCGGCCCGAGCGCTACTACCGCCTGGTGAAGGCACTGCTGGCGCAGGGTGCGCCGATCGACGGCGTCGGCTTCCAGTTCCACCTGGAGGCTGGGCTGAGCAAGCCGACCGTGGCGCGGATCGTCGACAATTTTGCGCGCTATCACGACCTCGGTCTCAGCACCCATGTGACCGAGCTCGACGTGCGCGTCCGGAAGCCGATCACCCAGGCCAAGCTCGAGGAGCAGGCCCGGCTGTACCGCACCGTGATCGAAGCCGCGATCGAGAGCCCGTCCACCCGGGACGTGATGCTGCTGGGGTTCACCGACCGCTATTCCTGGATCACCGCAGGCGCGCACTACGACGGCTCGAACTTTCCCGACCACCTGGTCGGGACCCTGATGGACAACGACTTCCGGTACTACCCCTCGTTCCATGCCGTGCGGGAGGCCCTGTCCGTCGGCACCGTCTGACGGCACCCGATGCAGCCAGCGAAGTCGACTCGGTTAGTGACGCGGGACGGTTGGACTGCCATCCGCACACCGCCGAGCGCTACGTCCTTCTCGACGACCGCGACGCCGGACCCGGTCGCGTCGGTGCCGAGCCGGGTATCGATGTGCCGGTTCCGGACCACGCCCAGGCTCAGGTACGGGGCATGGGGGGCGGCGTGCTCCCCGTCCCGGGGAGAGGTGGTCGTGGATCCGGGAGACTAGTCCGAAGCCGCGGCGGGCTGACCATGGACCGCTAGCACCCACCGCAGACCTAGAACCAGCGGGGTCGCCGGCAACAATCGCCAGGCGTGAAAGCCGTGCATCTCCGACTCCTGCCCGTCGCCCGGGGCGCACTCCGGACCCGGCACCATCAAGATGGATCGACAACTCTCGGTGCCGCCCTGCGCGGCCAACGAACACGGCGGTCCGGAAACAACGCGCCAAGGGAAATCGCGCGGTCGCGTGCTCCGCTGTCGATTGGCGCGATGAGCGGCCTGTCATCCTAGACCGTTGACCCAGGATCGGCACGTCCCGGGCCATGGCGGTCGGCCCGGCTGGGTCCGCGTGCTGCCGTCCGAACGGTTGGGTGGATTGCAGCCTTCCGCTCGGCGGCACGTCGATGAACCGACGGCTGTTTCTTGCATTGCCCGCGCCGTGGAGGACCGGACCGATCGCAGGCCGAATGCCCGCCGCCTCGCGCCGCGCCCTCCCCACGCCGTGGATCAATCAGCGCCGGTGCCATCCACGCGACTTCGCCGATCGTCGTCGCGCCCGGCGGCCATGGCGGCCATGGCGGCCATCATCTTCCCTTCGGCCCTCGCGCGCGAACCATGGCCACCCGCAGTCAGCCCCCTGTCGACGATCGGGACAACCTCCACCGTGCCTGCCATGGGGGCGGTTTGACACGCCGGGGGCGGGGGTCATTCTTCGATGCCGACTAGACAGATGGGAGACCGCGACCCGTCCAGCCCGCGCATCGGGTACGTCTCCACCGACAGGCCGAAGGCCCGGGCCATGCGCGGCGGTCGCACCGGATCACCGGCGCAGGTGAAGCCACAGCCATCCGGCGGTGCCGACGCCGAGCGTCGCCACCGCCGCCGCAAACAGGGCCGTCTTGGCCAGTGTGAACACCGTCGCCAGCCATGCGAGCGGCGTGGGCGCGCCCGCATGGCTCAGCGCGAGCCCCGCGACGGTCACGTTTTCCAGCATGTCGGCCGCCGCCGCCGCGAGCGGCAGCAGGTAGCGCGGCGCCCTACCAGGGAACAGACGGAACAGCAGGATCGCCAGCAGCAGGCCGTAGGCGACGGGAAACGCCATGTCGATGGTGAGCCCGGTCGCCGCGTAGACGAGCCGCGCGTTCGCGTCGAGGCGGTCGAGTTCGTCGAACAGCGCCGCGGCCTCGACCGGCGTGTACCAGCCCCGGCTGTCAAGAAGCTCAAGGCCGCCCAGGCGCTGCCGCCGCCAGACCAGGCCCGCCACGCAGGCGACGACGCCCGCCAATGCGACAGCCGCCATCCGCCGGGTCGCGTATCGGTCCAGCGCAGAACGGATGAGAGTCGCCATCGCCCACCATACCGTGATCGCAGCGCCACGCAGTTTGTCTGCATCGGCACTGTCAACCGGCCGGCCCGCCGTCGCGAGATCGTCGAGACAAGGTACGCGACCCGGCGCTTCGCGGCCTGACGGTTTCGCTGATCACGTCGGTGTCCAGAAGAAAGGCCATTACGCGAGATCGGCAGATCGGCCCGTGGAGCGGTCACGCTCGACCGTGAGATCGGCATCGGTCAGCGGCGAAGCACGGAGGAAAGCGACCAACCCGGCGCCCGTTTTCGCCCGCGGGGCAGCCAGCCTCCGCTGCAGGGATCGGCGGATGCGGTCCGCTGCCTCGCCGCCGGAACGAAGGGCGCCGGCGATTGCCTTGACGAGGGGTGCGTCTTGCACGGGTACGGTGACTTCGACACGCTTGGGGCCGCCAGCGGCCGTCCTCCTGCGGTGGTGGGAGACCCGGGCCGCCCGCTGGGCCTTCAGACCTGAGGGGTCCACGACAGGAATCCCATTCCGGTGACGTTACCGGACATGTGAGAATGAAAGGCTCGCACGTCAAGCGGGACTGACCGGCTCCCTGGAGTTGGGTCATCCGGCACGTGAGAATTCTCGGATGGGGGGTTTTTGTGGACCCAACAGGGAAGAGGCCAAGGAGGGGTCGAAGCTCAGCGAACGGCCGCGTACCCTGCTGAAACCTGACGGATCGTCGAGCTGTTCATGTCCGTTCGCAAAGGAGAACGCGATGCGCATGTCAACCGTCGCCCTCGCCTTCGCTGGCGTGATGTGTTTCAGCGGCTGTGCGCCGACCACGGGCGTGACCATCCCCGACACGGAAGCAGCGGGATTCCTGGCCGTCCCGGAAGGTGATGGGCCATTCCCTGCGGTCGTCCTGATGCACGGGTGCAGCGGCCTGGATGCGGAAGTTCAGAAAGGCAACGCCGTGCATGTGCGCAACTTGCATTCCGAGGGCTTCATCACGCTGATTCTCGACAGCTTCGGACCCCGTCGGCTGGGAGACGTGGTCTGCAACGAAGGCGAAGAGGAAATGGAAGCGTTCCGCTACCGGCAGCGCGACGCCGTGGCCGCGGTACGGTTTCTCCGGTCACATCCCTTCGTCGACGCTGAGAACATCTTCGTGATGGGGCAGAGCCACGGTGGCTGGGTCGTGCTGCAACTGGCCGTCAGCCGCAACTATCCCGTGGGGGACCGGTTTCGTGCCGCTGTCGCCTACTACCCCTGGTGCGGCGACCAACAGTTGCGGGCCCGGCTGCACACGCCGGTGTTGGTGCTGATCGGGGAGAGCGACGACTGGACGCCGGCAGACCGCTGTCTCGAGGCCGAGCGCTACGCCCGGGGCGCACCGTTCGAGGTGGTCGTGTACGAGCACGCCCATCACAGTTTCGACCTGCCCATGGGCGGCCCGTACCGTTACAAGGGTTACACGGTGGCCGGCCACGCCGGTGCCGCGGCCGATTCCCGGAAACGGATGGTTGCGTGGTTTCGCGAGCACGGCAACTTCTAGACCATGTCTGTCATTGAGAGAATCTCCGGGGGCTTCCCATCCGGTTCAAGATGTGATTCAAAGAGTTTCGGTAGCACTGGAGGCCGGACCCGTAACGCACCCCATTTCGAACGATCTCGGCGAGCCGGCCGGCTCGGTGACGGCACGGTTCGGGTTCAGCGAATCGCCGGTGTCGAAGTGGATGGCGCGCTACCGGGCGACCGGCCACGTCGCGCCGGGCCAAGCCGGCGGCCGTGGCTGCTGAACCGCGCCGCGAGCAGGTGCGCGCGCTGGTCGCGGTGACGCCGAACCCTGTGTGATGCTATCGAGTGTCAAAGGTACCGTTCGCTTCGACGACCTCCTCATGGTCACGACCAGTCACGCCGACCAGTTCCGGGTGCGCAGCGTGGAATACGCCGTCGTCGTCAGCGACAGCGCCTTTATGGACGCGGACGGTCGAGGCCAGGGTGGCTCACCAAGCTGAGCCATGAGCCAGCAGCAGGCGTGGTGCACGACCCGTCACCCCATGTCAATCTGCTGTCGGTTGTTGGCGATGTCCGCCGTTAGGCCCTGACCCGTTCGGAGCGGATCGGCTGACGGAGACACAAGGCCGCGCGCCCACAATCACCCTCACTGGGATACGACAGCATGTGGCTTGGTTAGGCGCCCGCACGCAGGACTCCCTCCTGATCGAGGCTTGGCGTTGCCATTACCACACGGCGAGGCCTCATAGCGCCCTGGGCTACCTCCCGCCGGCACCGGAAATCAACGCGGCCACCGACCGGCCCGTTAGGCCCCGGTCCGCGCATGCCCATATCGCGCCAGGTGGCAGGTCGCCGATCAAATGGTCAAGAGATAACGATACAGCTTCAGAATCAGTTGCTCTTCATGCTCTTCCAGCCATGACCGCGCGGCGGGAGGCAGCAGCATCGTTCGGCAGGGCTGGTCCGCGATCATGGCGGTTTCGGCCGCGTACGCGCCGAAGGCACTGCACGGCTCGATTGTGGCGCCCGGGCCGTACTGGAACAACCGCGTGCCCTTGGCGTCGTAGGCGGAGGCCTGACCTCTCACCAACAGCTGCAGGCCGTTCTGCGGCTCACCGATCGAGACAATGGCGTCACCGGCGTCGTAGTCGCGGGGCTCCAGCCAGTCCTGAAGCTCGTCCACCACTGCCTCGAAAAGAACCTGGCGGTCGAGATGGCGCTCCATGTCGCCGGCAACGCGCTCCAGCAGCGCGTCTCCCCAGCCATTTTCCTTGTGCCGGTCCGCCCGCTGCGCCGCGAGGACATGGTCCTCGCAGTGCTCCAGGGCGCGGTCCGCATCCGGCTCGAACCGAAGGTCGTCGTACACGGAAGCGGGAAGGTTGCGCTCCAGTCCGTCCTTGAGTTCCTCCGCCAGAGCGCAGAAAACGACCTGCACGCCGGCAGAGCGCGCAGCGTGTGCAAACCGGCACAGGCCGCTGATCGCCGAAAAGTCAAAACCTGAGACGCCGCCGAAATCCAGCAGGA
>VXPO01000181.1 GCA_009839505.1 Gammaproteobacteria bacterium | reverse complement strand
GAGGCGGACGTGGCGCTGGTCGGCGAGGGTCCGGTTGGTGGGGTCGAAGCCGATCCAGCCGAGGCCGGGGAGGCGGCATTCGGCCCAGGCGTGCGTTGCCGTCTCGGGGGCTTGCTCGCCTTGCGCGCCGGTGACGTGGAGGTAGCCGGAGACGTAGCGGGTGGGAATGCCCCAGGAGCGGGCGATGGCGATCATGACGTGGGCGTAGTCCTGGCAGACGCCGTGACCTGTCTCAAGAATGTGGTCGATGGGAGAAATCACCGAGGTGATGCCGGGGGTGTACGTGAAGCTGTGATGCAGCGTTTCCGTGAGGCGCCGGAGGCTCGCGAGCGGATCGTCGAGCGGGCGGATGTGCAGCCGACGAACGAGTGCATCCAATGCCGGTGACGGACCGGTCAGCGCGCTGGGACGCGTGTAGTCCCAGTCCGAGAACGTGTTCCGTCGAGCGCGGATGCGCGGCCAGGCGCCGGCGTCCAGTGCTTCGGGCACTTGACCTGGCGGCAGCACTTCGATCGAGGACCTAGCCGTGATGGCGAGGCCGTGGTGCGGCTGATGCAGATTGAGCACGTGCCTGGTATTGCCGAAGGCGTCCGTCTCCGCGCTTAAGGCGGCCGGGGGGTCCGTGGACACGTGGAAGCTCAGCAGCCGCTGACGCGCGCCGGCGCACGGCTTGAGGCACAGACGCATGACGGAATAGTGCGCCGGCTCGGCGTAGGCGTAGCGCGAGACGTGTTCGATCTCGTAGCGGATTGGGCCCGCCATGGCGTCAGCGCAGCGGCGCGTCGTGGACGGGGTAGTGGAAGTAGGTTTCCGTGACCAGGTCGTGAAGTTCGCGTCCGTGCGCATTCAGCCTTCGTAGCAGCGACCTCGGGTCGTCCCGATCCAGCCAGGCGTAGTTGACGAGAGCGCTCATGCGACCCATGAGACGCTGCGCGGCGCCAGCGGCCTCGTCGTTTGGACTGGGCGCAGCCGCCGCGAGTTCCGCCGAGAGCATGTCGAGCGAGCGGCTGAGCGAGTCCGGCAAGCGCGCGTCGGTCGCGAGCAGGTCGAGGACCTGACGCGGTTCGACCGCGAGGCTGTAGGTCCGGTTGTAGGCCTCCAACGCGTGGTAGAGGCGCAGGAGGCCGGTCCAGGCGGCCTCGGACACATCCTGCGTGCCTTCGGCGGCCGTGATGTGTGCGTGGAGGAGGGCGGACGAGAGTTGCACGCGCTCGATCGAGCGACCGAGGTTGAGGAATCGCCAGCCTTCGTCGCGATACATGGTGGCGGCGGTCACGCCGGCGAAGGTATCGATTTCAGCCACGGTCTCCGCGTAGAAGCGCTCGGGGGACGAGGCCCAGATGTCCTGGATCGTCAGTCCCTGAATACGCAGGTAGGTCCGATTGAGGCAGGTCCACATTTCGGCACTGAGGCAGTGGCGGACGTGCCGGGCGTTCTCCCGGCCCGAGGCAACGCCGCTCCACACCGAGTCAGGATTGGTGGGTTCGAAGGTCAAGTCGTCGGCCAGCGTGTAGGAGTCCGCCAGGCTGTAGGCGTCCTGCGCGAGCAGCTCCAGACTGCCAACGGGGGGTTGGCGGTTCAGAGATCCGTAGATGCGCAGCCAGCCGAAGTGAATCTCCTCAACCGGGCGGTCGACCAGGGCCTCGGTCTGGTGGCGCAGGAGACGGCTGAGGTGCTGGGCACGTTCGAGGTAGCGGCCCAGCCAGTAGAGACCCTCGGCGCTGCGCGACAGCATGCGGCCTAGTTCTCCAGCACCCAGAGGTCTTTGCCGCCGCCGCCCTGGCTGGAGTTGACCACGAGGCTGCCGCGACGCAAGGCCACGCGACAAAAGGCGCCGGGGACGATGCGGGTCCGATGGCCGTGCAGCACGAACGGGCGGAGGTCGACGTGACGCGGTTCGATGCGGCCATTGATGAGACAGGGGGCCCGAGACAAGTCGAGCACGGGCTGCGAAATGAAGTCAGCGGGGTTCGCTCGCACCTGCTCGGCGTATTCCGAGCGCTCGGCCGGCGTGGCGTGTGGTCCGATGAGCATGCCGTAGCCGCCGGACTCGCCGACGCGCTTGACCACCAGGTTTGCAAGATTGTCGAGCGTGTATTCGAGTCCCTCGGGATTACGGCACAGATTAGTTTGGACGTTATCGATGATGGGTTCTTCCGATAAGTAGTAGCGAATCATGTCCGGAACATACGCGTAGACGCTCTTGTCGTCGGCGACCCCGGTGCCCGGAGCATTGGCCAGGGTGACGTTGCCCTGCTGGTAGGCGTGCATGATTCCCGGGACACCCAGCAGGGAGTCCTCGCGGAACACGACGGGGTCGAGAAAGTCGTCGTCGATTCGCCGGTACACCACGTCGACGCGCCGCAAGCCCGCGGTGGTGCGCATGTAGACGACGCCGTCGTCGACCAGGAGGTCGCGTCCCTCGACAAGCTCCGCGCCGATCTCCCTGGCGAGGAACATGTGCTCGTAGAAGGCCGAGTTGTAGACGCCGGGAGTCAGCAGGGCGATCGCCGGGTCGGATGTTCCCTCGGGAGCCAGTTCCTGGAGGGTCGTCAGGAGGACGCGGCCGTAGTGCTCGATGTCCTGAACGCGGGAGGATCGGTAGAGACGGCGAAAGCTGGCCTTGACGGCCTTGCGGTTGGCGAGCATGTAGGCGACGCCGGAGGGGACGCGAAGGTTGTCCTCGAGGACCTTGAATCCCTCGTTGGTTCGCACGAGGTCAGTTCCGCAGATCGCGACCCAGACGCCGTGCGGCGCCTGGAAGCCGCGCATTTCGATCCGGTACTGGGGGCAGCCGCGCACCACGTCGACGGGAATGACGCCGTCCTCGACGATGCGGGCCGGGCCGTAGACGTCGGACAGGAAAAGGTTGAGGGCCTTGAGGCGCTGGGTGAGACCGGTCTCGAGCCCCGACCACTCGCTGCCGGAGAGCACACGCGGCAGGCAGTCGACGGGGATGATGCGCTCGTCGCCTTCTTCGTCGCCGTAGACCTTGAAGGAGATGCCTTCGCTGGAGAACGAACCGGTGACCTGTTCCTGAATGTCGCCAAGGTCAGCCGCGGACGTCCCGGTTAAGGCCGTGTGGACTCCCTGGTAGTGGGATCGGGCGGTGCCATCCGCATGGAACATCTCGTCATAGATGCGCCCGTCCAGTTCATAGTCGTTGAAGTCCATGCGCTGGCTATCCGATGGAATTCACGCGCTTTTTCGCGAAATTAGCGTGTCGCGATACCTGCCCGGCCAATGGCCGACGGCCATTCAAGAACTCCTGGCGACGCCTTGAGCGGCAGTTTATCGGATGGCCGATGGGCGGCGGGGTTGGCCCGAGCCGGGTCCTTGTCCGACCGGATCGTCCCATGCCGTCGCGATCCGGCGGCCCGACTCGCGCCGGCGTGCATGACCGCGAAACAGGTCCGCAGGGTCCAGGGCGGCGGCCGGGTGTCCTTCAGCGGCCGTCAGGCGCGGCTGCCCAAAGGCTTGCGCGGCTACGGTTCGGGTTGTCCCCCGTGACTAAACAGTGTGGGGGCTGGAAGGGGCAGGTCTGCCAGTAGCTCGACCTGAACTCCCATGCTCACAGCAAGGTTCTTGATGTCACCGTCGGTCGAATAAAGGCAGTCCACGCCTTGAACTTTGGCGATCGCAACGATTTGACGGTCGACTTTGACCTTCTGCCAGGATCCGGTAGCCCCGCCCCTCTTGTTCCCCTGTAGAGAGGCTCGACAATGGGCGTCGGCTGCTTCGACAGCCGCCCGCAGGTCGAACGGTTGAATGTTGACGACTGGGCTCCTGTCGAGCTGTTGCAAGTACGTGGGCCCGTGACTAGCTGCCAACACAAGGAACTCGCTAAGGGCCGGGGTCGGGATGACGATGGTGGCCCGCTGCTTGGTGAGCGTGCGAACCAGCAGATTGACGCGCGCTGGCCCGTCGGGTACCGGCAGTGCTGTGGTCGAGGTCGGGTGGAGCCACGCCATCAGAATCCCGGTGTCGAACCCCACCTTCATCTGGCTAGTCGTCCGATCCGCGAATGTCCGCCAAGACCTCGAAGGGGTTCTCCAAGTCCTTCCAGTCGGCGTCAATCGCCCGGAGCCGACCGGTCAGGTCATCGAGCGACTCGTCTGGTAGCACCGCGTACCGGTCGATGCGAAAGTGGTGCATGCTCCACTCCTCGCGGTGACCCCGTGACCACCGGGCTGTTCCCCACACGCGTAGGGGAGCACCCCACAGATGGATGCTCATTTCCTTGGCCAGGGCGCGGGTCGCGGAACAGTAGTAGACCGCATCGGGGGCCTGGACACGCACTGGGACCGGGTCGTTCTGTCCGCCGACCGCAATCAACTGACCGTCGAGGCTGTCCGGCTGAGTAAACGCGCCGTAGAGACGTTCATCGGTAGCTGCACCAGTAAACGTAGCCAGCACCTGACCTTCGTCATCCACCAGGGTGGCGCCGTCGGCGCGGTCGGCGCGCAGAAGGTCGTCGATCCCCTGGTATATCTGCTGCATCTCTTGGGACGCTGGATCCTGTCGCGACTTGCCGAGACGCTGGGATACGGTCGGGTATGCCCCTGAGTCGATCTCTACGACACCCGTGGTCGTTCCTTCCACCACGCCGACCAGATGGACGTGCTCAGGTTCGCCCAGCAGCTTGGCCAGGTGGCTCATGTACTCAATAAAGCGAGCCATCGGCATGGTCGACGGGGTGTACGCGCCAATGGTGAAGCGCAACCGTACGGGGTCGGGTGAACCGGAATGCATGTTGAACTCGGCCCCTCTCTGGTCCAGCGACGACAATCCATGCCCGTCGCGGCGTACGGACGACACTGCCGAGCCTACAATCCCCAACCCGAACACCACCCGGTGGACGGCCGCCCTATCCCCGACCCGGCATCAACCGCACCCACTGCTCAGAGTGCGGCATTAAGACTACCCACCACCCGCAAACGGAGCCCACGGCCGGGTCGGCCCTGGGAACGACAGGAGCCTGCCCCGGCACATCCATTTGCCTTGTCCACGGGTGCGACCCCTTGCCCGACCGGCTAACGGTGGGGCCGCAGCACCCGATGACCGCCCAACCGGTGTGTCCCGCCCCCGGCCACGCCGCGCGGACAATGCCGTCAGCCGCTAGTCTCAAACTCCGTCGACCACTTCATGGCCAGCCGGCGGGCCTCCACCAGATCACCAAACGCCGCACAAACCGCCAATTGGTCAAGTCGACCTACCCAGTCGTGACTCCATGTCAGATCCTGCGGGTCGACCACCACACCGAGCGTAGCTAAGCGGTCTAGCAAGAACCGCAGCCGGAGCCGGTACCCGGCGTCGACAATGCGACTGCCGTACGTAACCGTGCCGCCGGTAAGTCGGTCCAGGCAGTACCGGATCTCCTGGCGACAGGCCATGAACTCCCGGTGCGCCCAGCGGTCGTTCTGCCTCTTGGCGTCAATCATGCGTACGACCCGCCAACCAACACCCCACAAGACGCCGCCAAGACCTACGACCGTTACGACCACCACCGCCGGGAGGGCCACGAGCGCGACCAGTCGTATGAGGTGGGGAGCAGGCTGCCCAAGGGCTGCAAATAGGTCGCCGGCGATTCCCCAGCTATTGGTCAACAACTCGTGGAGGCCGAGCAACACGCCAAGGTTGGCCGCCACACCCCACGACGACCTGAGCCACTGCCACATTCTCCGTATCACGTGAGCCCTGTCGGTCGGTTCCGTCCCGGCAGCTTAGGGCACCGTCCGCCCGGTGGACTCCCACCCCCCGCCGGCATCAAACTCACCTACCGCTCAGGGCGGGGCGAGCTTGGGGCGACAGAGTTACCCACTACGCGCCCCCTGCCGTAGGCTTATCTCATGAAAGAACGCCGAGAAATTGACCCACAGGTGGTCGTCGACACCGTCGACACGGCGCTGACCATGCTGGGCACGGTCGACAACAACCTGGGACACGTCGCGGACGTGTCCAAACTCACAGGGTCCCAGGTAGCGTCGGATGTACCGGCTGTCGTGAATGAGGTTGGGGCTGATGTCCAAGCGGCGGCTTCACACGTCGAAGCCGTCGTCGAGCCCTTGACACCAGCACACGCGGGCCTGTCTGAGGTTCGGTCAGTCGACTCCGACAAGTAGCTCGACCGTCTACCGGGTGGACACCTGCCCTACCTTCACCGCCTAAGGACCGCCCGCAGCCGCGACATACGGACGACACCCGTCAGCCCGTAATCTCAAAACGGGACAGTACCGTCCTTCCACAGCCGCCGGCCGCGGCTGCCCAAAGCCGTGCGCGGCCAGGCCGTGGCCTTCCGCCCACGGCCCATTGACGTCTGCCGGACCATCTGCTTCCTGCCCGACGACCCGGGCACCCCGGATCAGCGGGAGCCGGCGCAGGTGTCCACCATGTCTCCGAACGCCTGTTCAGCATGTGTCCGGTCTGGACTCATGGGCAGGGGG
>VXPO01000058.1:43603-46078 GCA_009839505.1 Gammaproteobacteria bacterium | reverse complement strand
CCCCCGCGGCCCCCGGGGGGGTGGGGCGGGGGGCCCCGGTCGCGGGGGGGGGGCGCCCCCCCCCCCCCCCGCCCCGCCGGCGGGGCCCCCGCCCCGTGGACGGCGGCGTCACGGACGGGGGCGGGCCGTGGGCGGCCCCGACCGGCCCGAACGCCGGCGCCTGGTTGCCCGCAAGGTCCTGGATGCCCCGGCCCGAGGGGTCGCCGGGGGGCGGGCCGATGTAGCGCACACCGACGCTTTGGCTCGGGCCCACCGCCGGCTCCGCAATGGTCAGCGTCACCCGGTGCCCGCCGACCTCCACCGCGAGGACGTTGCGCGTCTCGCCGTCCACCGTCACGGCGAAGTACGAGGTCCGCGGCCTCACGCCGTCGCCTTGGTCCAGCGGCTCGTCGTAGGTGAGCGTCACTGCCGTGCCCTGCACGGTGACGGCCCGGCGCTGCGGCGCGCGGATGTCCGGGGACTCGTTCACGACCGCCCGCCCGGAGAAGTCCGCGGCGTCGAAGCGCACCGCGTCGTGGCTCAGCGCCCCCCGGATGGGGTTGGTCCCCGCCTCGTAGCCCACCGTGACCGTCTCGCCCGCGCTCACCGCCGGGTCCAGGGTCAGTTCCACCGCGCTGCCGTCCACGTCCACGTCGTCCACCGTCCAGGCGGCGTCGTCGACCGTCACCGTGAAGTTGCCGGCGGCCGGCACGGAGCCCTCGTCGAGCGCCTCGTCGTAGGCCAGCGTCAGCGTCCCGCCGTTCACCGTGGCGGACGACAGCGCCGGCACCTCGCCGGTGAAGTTGGCCACCGCTTGGCCGGAGAAGCTCTGCCCCGGCTCGCCGGTGCCGTCGGCGAACCGGAGCCGGTTGGTCCCCGCCGTGTAGTCCACCGTGACCGCCTCGCCCTCGGCCGTGGGCGAGGCCAGGGTCAGCACCACCTTGCTGCCGCTGACGTTGACGCCGGTCACCGTGCGCGCCGCCCCGTCCACGGTCACCGAGAAGTCCCCGGCGGCCGGCCGGGCGCCGGCGGTCTCGTCGAGCGCCTGGTTGAAGGTCAGCGTCAGCGTGCCGCCGCTCACGTAGGGCCTGGCGCCGGCCCCCGCCGCCAGCGTCGGGCCGCAGGCCGACTCGCTCCAGTTCGTCGTGGCGACGATGTCCTTCGAGACGGACTCCCCGTCCACGTCCGTTGCCGTCACCTGCACCGTGGTCGTGAACGTGGCGGGCAGGCGCGGGCTGACCCCGCACAGGCCCGCGGCGTCCTTGACCTTCAGGAACGCCTTGCCAGCGTCGGCGTCGTAGCCCGCCTCCGCCAGCGCATCGGGGCGGTCCGGCGACGCCACCGTGACGGTCAGCGTGTTCTCCGCGTCCGTGGTGGTCCCGCCGCTGGGGATGACCACCAGGTCGGCGGCGGCGATGTCGGGGTCGGCGAACGTGAACCCCACCTCCCGGCGCTCGCCCGGCGGCGCGGCCTGCGTGAGGTCCCCGGCGCTCGCCGGGACGGCGGTCGGCGGCCCGCCGGTCCAGTCCACCGCCACGTCGGCGAAGCCGACCGTGCTCGGATGGGCGGAAACGGCGTGGCTCACCGTGACCGTCTGGCCCGGCCGCACCCGCTGGGGCAGCGTGAGCGTGACCGGCGTGGTCCTCGTGCTGCCGGAGTTCGTGGGCGTGCCGATCGAGACCGCGGTCGGCGTCACCGCCGTCCCGTCCACCGTGACCGTGAACTCGGACGCACGCAAGCCCAGCGGGCTGCGTGGATTGCCGGAGTAGTAAGCCAGCGCCAGCGCCTCGCCCCTCACGCCGGGGGTTCCCGTGAGCTCCGGGCACGCACTGATGGTGCCTCTTAAAAGGTAAGTCAGGTCGACCGAAGCCGACTCGCCGTAGGGGTCGGCCGCCGTCATCGTCAGGACGGAGTCGTGGTGGGCCGTATCGACCCGCGGGTCGAGGTTCGCCAGCACGCAATTGTCAGCGTGGAACGCGAACACGCGGCCTATGGTGGCGTTGAGGTTGGGGGTGTCGTCGTCGAAGACGTCGTAGCGGTTGGCGCGCCACGACAGGGTCAGCGGGTCGCCGTCGGCGTCGGTGAACTGCGTCCAGTTGAAGTCCAGCGAGACCAGGGTCTGCTCCGGCGCGTTGATCTCCTGGTCTCCGTCGCTGGAGGCTGGCGCGTTGTTGTTGTCGATCTTCACCGTCTGGCCGGAGAAGGCATCCACCTCGTTGCCGAGGGCGTCCTTGAGCCGGGTGGCGGCGCTGGGTTTCGTGTACCCGACCGTGACGGCCTGGCCCGTGGCCGCCGCCGAGGACAGCGTCAGCGTCACCAGGTTGCCGTCCATGGCCACCGGATCGCCCGACGCCAGCGTCCGCGCGCTGCCCCCCACCGTCACCGAGAAGGGCGGGCCGGCCCGGCGCGGCGGCGGGGCCAACCGCTCCTCCACCACCACCCCGCCCCGGGTGCGGGCGGGGGGGGGGGGGGCGCCACGCAGAACACGAGGGCGGG
>VXPO01000058.1:0-43593 GCA_009839505.1 Gammaproteobacteria bacterium | reverse complement strand
GGAGAGGGGCTGGGCACCCTGTTCGCCGGCCGGGCCCGCCGCGCCCCCGCGGCCCGGGGCCCGCGCGCTCCCCCCCCCCTCCCCCCCCCCGGCCGCGCGGGCCGGCGCGGCCTCCGGGTCCAGCGGCTCGTCGAACACCAGCCGCAGCTGGGTGCGGTCGCTGGGGCGGATGCCCGCGTTCAGCAGCTTCGGCTGGCTGTCGTTGGTGACCGGGTAGTTGTTGAACGGCGTGATCTCGTTGTCGTCCGTGTCCTTCAGGGGGTTGCTGTCCGGCTTGTCGTAGCGCACCTTGACCGTCCCGCCGGGCGCCACAGCCGAGGCCAGCGTCAGCACCAGCCGCCTGGGCAGGATGCGCAGGCCGTTCACGCCGTTGGGGCCGCCCACGTTGCCCACGCCGCCCTCGGCAACCCGGACGCGCCTGTCGTCCACGGTCACCAGGAAGGCGCCCGGCGCCGGCAGCGAGCCCGGGTCCAGGTCCTTGTTGAACTCCAGCGTCAGCGTCGCGTCGTCCACCGACGCGCTTTCGATCGGGTTGGGCAGCTGGTGGCCGTGGACGGCGATCTTCAAGGGGGCGTCGCTGCTCTGAGGTCTCCAACCCAACTCCGGAAACAATGGCCTGAACACCCTCGGATCGTCTTTCAGGCTCCAGCCGACCAGGCCGCCCGAGTCCTCCCCGCCGTCGACCGCCCGGTTGATTAGCCCTTTCGAACCTCCGCCGCCGGTATGGCCCCACTCCAAGGAGTACTCCGTGCCGGGCGCAAGCGTCGTCCCCACGGGCGCGGCGAAGCTGAGGACGGCTGGCTGCCCGTCCGGGAGGGCGTCGGAGTCCGACAGCGCCAGCCTGACGTTCGTCCGGCCTCCGTCCCCGTACACGACCATCTTCAAGCCGCTGCGGTCCGCTTCGGACGGGGAATGGCTGAAGTCCATGTCAACGCCTTGGAAGGCGTAGCCCGTCTGGTTCGAACCCGTCGTGAACTGCTGGGACCATTGGGATCCCGTATCGGTGGTCCAACTAGAGCTATTCGCCTTGCCGAGGTTGGAGACCGCCACGCGCGCCACGGCCTCGTCCGTGAAGCTGTCGGCCTCGTTGCCCGCGGCGTCCACGATCTTGTTGTCCGTGCCCGTGGTGGGCTTGGCGTAGCTCACCTTGACGCTGTGGTCGCCGGCGTCCAGCGCGGCGTCCAGGGTCAGGCGCACTATGCTGCCGGCGACCACCGGGGGGGGAGGAGGCACTCAGGTCCACGGCGGATTCGGCGCCGTCGGCGTCCGTCCTCTTCACCGTGAACGCGGAGTTCGCCAGGCCCGACGACGGCGTCAGGGCCTCGTCGAAGGTGAGCGTGAGCTTGTCGCCGAGCAGCCGGGCCTTGGCGAGGGTCGGCGAGATCGCGTCCCTCGCGCTGCCGTTGACGCGGAACATCAATGCAGCAAAGGTTGACGACCACCCTCCGGTGGAGGATGCGCTTCTGCTGAGTCCGGTGTCCGATATGCTCCAGCCGGCTGCCGCGCCTGCGTCCTCACTGTCGGAGTTCGTTATCCGGATGCTCCAACTGGTGGCTTCGACAACCACAAAGTAAGTCGTGCTGCTCGACAGCGTGGTGTTTGCCGGCGCGGTGAAAGTGTTGAGGCCGGTGACGAACGATGCTGGGTTGGTCAGGGTTGCGACCGCCGTCCCCGCATCGGTCGCGGAGAGCCCGGTCATCAGCTTCACGGTCGGGTTGTTTGCACTGCCAGCAGCGTTCACCTCGATGCTGGTCAGGTTGTAACCGTCCGAATGCGGCCCGGTCGTGAACCCCAGCGCTCTATCGGTCGTGGTCACGTCCAAATTCCCGTCAACCGACTGATTGGCATTCGAGACCAGCACTTCGGCGGAGGCCGGCGCGGCGAGGGGCAGCAGGGCGAGCGCGAGGGCCAGGGCGAGCAGGCTCGGGAGCCGGTCAGGCTGAAGGGCTAGGCGGCGGGAACGGCACCTCCGCGGAAGGCTGGCGCGGCCCATGGCGTCAGCCGCGCTCAGGGGGAGGGACGGAATGAAGCGGCTGCCCGAACGTGCGTCGCGCGCACGTGGGGCTCGGCTCGGCGGAGCATCGCCCAACGGCGACGCGCGCCGTCAATCCGCCGGCGCCACCCGTCCGATCAATGTCCGCGCCGTCGCGGCGGCGACCGGCGGTCCTGGGGCGAAGGACGGCGATCCCTGCCGATTCGCGTGCAACGTCCAACGTCCGACCCGGTAACTGCGATACCCGAACCGCCCTTTAGCGGACTCGGAAAGCGCGGTCATATCCCGTTTTGGAGGTGCGAAAAGCCCCGTTCCGGAGCGGAAAACGCCCCTTTTTGAGGGCGGGGAAGGCGGCAGTCGCGGGGGCCACGGCGGCCCCCGGCGGGTCAGCTCTGCGGCAACGCGTACGCGGCCAGCACCTGCCGCACCAGCGCGACCTGTCCGGACACGCCGAGCTTCCGGTACGCCTGCTTCAGTAGCCAGCGCACGTAGCTCTCCCGGTGCCCGGTGGCGGCGGCGATCTCGCGCACCGACCGGCCCTCGGCGAGCAGCGCGGCGGCCCGCGCCTCCGAGCGCGTCAGCCCGAGCAGCGCCGACACCCGGCCCGGGTCGACGGGCGCCCGCCGCCGCGGGTCGACCACCAGCACCAGCGCCGCCGCCCGGCGCGCCCCGAAGTCCGCCTGCGCGGCGTCCACCGGGTGCACGTGCAGCGCCAGCCGCGAGCGCAGCACGGGGCGCTCGATGGTGATCGAGCAGCCCGCCGCCGGCCCGTCGCCGGAACCCGGCAGCGCGCGCCTGAGCAGCCGCTGCAGGCGGCTGTCCTGCGCCGGCAGCGCGGCGTGCAGGCCGCCGTCGCGCGCGCGCAGCCCGTCGCCGCCGCGCAGGATGTCCCGGGCCCGGTCGTTCGCCGCCAGCACCCGCCCGCCGCGGTCCAGGTGCACCACGCCGATGCCGCTGCGGTCCAGCAGGCCGGCCAGGCCCACGCCCAGCGCGTCGGCGGCCGCCAGCGCCTGGCGCACGCGGACCAACTGGCGCACGTGCGGCACCAGGGCCTCGAACAGCCGCAGCTCGGGGGCGTGCCAGCCGCCCCTGCCGAGCGGGTTGCCGACCGACCAGACCACGCCCGGGCCGTCCGCCCCGTCGAAGCGCGTGATCAGTCCGTTCTCGCCGCGCCGCGCGGCCCATCCCTCGTTGTACGCCGGCGACGACCGCCGCTCCTGGTCGGTGAACAGGTCGGGGACGTGCACCAGGCGGCCGGCGGGCCGCTGCCCGAGACGCGGCATCCCCTCGTCGCGGGCGTGGTACGCCTCGCAGTACTCGCGCGCGAGATCGTCCCGGGCCTCGCCCCGGTAGGACAGCCGCATGGCGTGCGGGGACACGTCGGGGCGGTCCCCTTCGCCGACCACCAGCAGGCTGCCGGCGGCGCCGCACGCCTCCTCGATCAGGGTCGCCGCCGCGGGCCAGTGCGCATCGTCGAGCGCGGCCCGGTGCAGCAGTCCGAGAATGCCGTTGTAGGCGTCGAGCGGGTCCATGGGTTCCAGAGCAGTGGCCGAACGTCGCGAACTCCGACCATGCGACGCAACCGGCGCCGGCCCGAATACTCCCATATGGTAGGTATGAGGCAGCCGAAAAAATTTCCCACCGCCGCCTGGAGGCCGTCGGCGGCCGTGCGGAGCCCCATCCAGGCGTCGGCAGCGGATGGCGTCGCGTCGCCGCGCGCCGGTCATGGTGGCGTCCCTATCGCGCTGCGGCCGGCCCCGCAATCCCGACCATGACTCCCGGACCGAGATTCCTCACCTCGGGGCTGACCCGGCCGCGTTTCAGGACCTCGCCGACCTCCGCCGCCGCCACCCGTGCGCAACCCATCCGCCCTACCGCATCGGCTACGCGGTCCATCGGCTGCGGCGGCCGCTCGGGCGCCGGCGCGGGGCGGCCGGGCGCGGCGCTCGTGGAGCGCAGCCCGGGCGACCGTTTTCCGGGCCGTCCGCCTTCGGGCCCCCGGGTCGCCAGGGCGGAACGACGGGCCGCCGGGCCGCGGATCTTCCGCCCGTTGGCGCGTTTCGCGCGCCGACCAGTGGCGGTCGTCGAGCGTGCCGCGGGGCAGCCCCGCGTGGACGCGCTCGAAGGCGTCGTCGGACTTCATGCCGCCTCTCCGCGGCCGCGCGCCCCGGACTGTCGAGGGCGTCCGCCAGCCCGCCGAACGTCGGTGCCCGTGTCCGCCATGCTTGTCTCCTTGCGCTCTGCGACGCGGTCGGCGACCACTGCGCTCGAGCGCCGCGAGGCGCGCCCGCACAGACCAGGATCGGTAGCCGCCCGGCACCAAACTACGCGAAACCCACGGCCGGCGGCACCTGTAGCTGGCAACTGTAAATCTCCCATTTCTGGCAATCGAAAACTGCACAGATTGGCGTTTGCCGAGCGGTGTGGGGCGCTTCAACCTGTTGGCGAGGCCACCAGGGAGGGAGCGCGGAGCGGATGCACGGATGGGAGACGAGGATGAGGCTGAAGGACTATCTGGAGCGGGGTGTTTCGAAGGCCGAGCTGTCGAGGCGGTTCGGCGTCAGTCGGCGGACGATCCACAACTGGATCGAGTCGGGAGAGCTGGAGCGGGATCTGAGGGCGGGGGCGACGCGGTACTCGCCGCGGCCTCGTCGACCGCACAAGCTGGACCCGTACAAGGGGATCATCGACGAGCGGCTGGCGGAGTTCCCCCGGCTGTCGGCGCAGCGGCTGTTCGGCGATGTGCGCCAGGCGGGCTACGCGGGGGGCTACAGCCGCGTGCGCGACTACGTCCACGAGGTGCGGCCGCGCGATCCGGCCGAGCCGGCGGAGCGGTTCGAGACGCCGCCGGGCCACCAGGGGCAGGTGGACTTCGCGACGTTCACGCTGCCGTGGGGGCGCCGGCACGCGCTGCTGGTGGTGCTCGGCCATTCGCGGCTGCTGTGGCTGCGCTTCTACCCGCGGCAGACGATGCCGGTGCTGACCGAGGGCCTGGAGAGCGCGTTCGCGCGCTTCGGCGGGGTGCCGGCGGAACTGCTGTTCGACCAGATGCGCGCGGTGGTGCTGTCGGACGACCGGAGGTCGGGCGGGGGGCTGGTCCTGAACGCGGAGTTCCTGCGCTTCTCGGCGCACTGGGGCTTCGTGGCGCGGTCGTGCCGCGCCCGCCGGGCGCAGACCAAGGGCAAGGTCGAGCGGCCGATCCGCTACCTGCGCGACAGCTTCTTCTACGCCAGGACGTTCGTGAGCGACGAGGATCTCAACGAACAGGCGACGCGCTGGCTGGAGGACACCGCCAACGTGCGCGTGCACGGCACCACCGGCGAACGGCCGGTGGACCGCTTCGAGCGCGACGAACGCGCTGCGCTGCGTCCGTTGGCGGAGCGGCCGTACCGGCGTCTGGGCGCGGCGCAGGCGACCCCGCCGGCGCAACGGCGGCCACGTGTCGCCGTCGAGGTCGAGAAGCGTCCCCTGCGGGTCTACGCCGAGGCGACGCGGTGAGGACGGCGCCGGACAGTCGACGGGACCGGGTGCGGGACATGCTCGCGGACCTCCGGATGCCGGGTGCCCTGGAGGCCGTGGACGGCATCCTGGCGCGGGCCGACGGGGGCGCCGCGACCGCCACCGAGGCCATCGAGGAACTGCTCGAGGCGCAGATCGCGCTGCGCAACAACCGCCGGCTCGAGACCGCGATGCGCGCTTCCCGGCTGCCGGCGGTGAAGACCCTGGCGCAGTTCGACTTCGCCTTCCAGCCGAGCATCAAGCGCGAGCAGATCGAGAGCCTGCACGAGCTCGGCTTCGTCGAGCGCGCCGAGAACGTGGTGCTGCTCGGCCCCCCCGGCGTCGGCAAGACGCACCTCGCGATCAGCCTGGCGATCGCCGCCGCCGAGTCCGGCCGCCGGGTGTACTACGGCACGCTCGCGGACCTCGTCGACTCGCTCGCCGAGGCGAAGACCGCCGGCGGCCTGGCGCGCCGCCTCCGGATCCTCACCCATCCGGCCCTGCTGGTGGTCGACGAGATCGGCTACCTGCCGGTGAGCCGGGACGGCGCGGTGCTGTTCTTCCAGCTGGTCAACGCCCGCCACGAGCGCGGCTCCACGGTGCTGACGTCGAACAAGGGCTTCGAGGAGTGGGGCGGCGTGCTCGGCGACGAGGTCATGGCCGCGGCGCTCATCGACCGCCTGCTGCACCGCTGCCACATCGTCAACATCCGCGCCAACAGCTACCGGATGCGCGAACACCAGGATCTGCTGCGGTCCGAGGAGCCTCGCGAGGCCGCCCCCGTATGACCGCCGCGCTGTACTCCGCTCGCTACGCTCGCTCCGCACAGCGCGCTGACCGCCGTGCCAATCATCCGGAGGCCGTCAATGCCGCCCCGGCTTGTCCTGCGGAAGTGTGCAGTTTTCAGTTGCCAGAAATGTGCAGTTTTCAGTTGCCATTGACAGCACCGGCCCGGGACGCCTTCCAGCCCCGCGGCGCGGTCAACCCGCCGGCGCGAAACGGCAAGAGTCCGCCAAAGGTGTCCGGCCGCCTCTTGATTGCCGGACGCCGATTCCGACACGGGCGGTCGCCTCGCCGAACCGCAGGCCGCCTCGGCCCGCGACGACCTCCTGCCGTCGCGGAAACGTCCGATAGTCGGTCGGTACCTTACCGATGCAGGGCGACAGACCTTACGAACACCGGAAACTGGGGACGAAACCTGCTCATCGGGGGCGGCTCGAACACGACGCCCTCGTACCTGCAACGGGCCTTGTTGATCTCCGTCGCATCGGCGGGTATTCGCATCCCGACGATTTGCATCTCGGCTGTTGCATCGGCCGCGGTCTTCGCTGCCACCTCCCAACGCAGGATCTTGAATTCGCCGGCCTCGTCGCCTCCTCCGATGATCACCATCTCCTGTCCGTACGAGTTGTGCTTCTCGACGAAGTCGTACAGGTCCGCAAGACGGACGTCCTGTGCCTCTTCGACGAGAACCAGCAGGACAGTACCCTTTGCGTATCGTTTTCTGAGCTTCTTCGCGATGACGTCAGTCAGCTCCGTGGAGAACTTGCCATGTTGGGTAACCTCAACTTCTCTCACATTCACCATGTTGTTCTCTGTTTCAACGAACAGCAATTCTGTATCCGGGGGATCGCCTCGGCTCGGTCTCACGTAGTACTCATAGTCGTCACTGAGGCACAGCGCATATACCGCCGTCACCCACAACTCGACCATCATCTTGTCGATCGGTTTCCGGGAATCAACGACCGGTGTAACGCCCTCGCGCTCCAGGAACTCCAGCACGAGATGGGGGCTGACGAAATGGCCCTGTGCCTTTAGATCCGAGACTGACGAGTCCAACGCGTCGATAAGGACCGTAAACGGTTCGTTCCGCGCAACGCTCACCTGCATGTACTGGTCGACGAATTCCACATAGGACATCCGGACCGACTCCAGCCCAAGACGCGCTGCCACCTCCCGCATTGTTTTTTGCAGTCCGCTTGCTCCTTGGCATTCGCCCGGCTTCGAGATCCCGGTATCTGCTCTGACTCAATCCAGCCCGCTTGGCTGCCCGGGCGGACGTGATACCCAGACTCGTTCTAGCCGATCTTATGTCTTGCGCGATCAGTGGAATCGCCTCTTCAAGCAAATCCGCACTCTCAAGCTCTGAACCCTTCCTCGACACTGTGTCCCACTCCCCCGGCAGTTTCCCCACCGTGACTCCCGTGGGTTCTGATCGGCTTGCCGCGACCGCCGACCCTCACCGCACTTCCTTTCGCCGTCAAGTCCGGCGTTCTGATTCTGCCCTGCGACTGCCTTGACTCCCGCCTGCGCCCCGGCCACCGATCTGAAGGCCACCAGCCGCGAGATTAGTCTGCACCCTATGGTCGCTGCCGACGCCGTCAGCATTCGTACCCAGCTCGAGGAATTGCACGACCGCCGAACGCCCGTGCGTTCCCGGCTCGTCGAGGAGGGCGTCGATGCGACGGACGATCCCGCCGTCTGGGTCTGCGCGCTGGTCGGGCGGGACGGCGCGGACCCGGAAACGCTCGACCGCCTCAAGATCATCGCGCGCGAAGTCGTCCACCACGCGACCGGACTGTGGGCCTACGTCCTCATTCGCGGCGTCGACGAGGCCGAAGTCACCGCGTGAGCCTGCCTCGCGATCTTCCGGCCCAGGCCAAGCTCCTCGCGACCAAGGAAAAGAGCCGTCCCAAGCAGGCCAGCCTACGACGCAGCGTTTCGGTCGTCGCGCGGGCGCGGACCGCACATCCGGTCATCCCGTGCGACCGAGCGGCTTGCATCCTTCAAGCCCGTCGTCAGTCCGATTCGCGTCGCACTCCCGGCGAATTGGCGAATGCCATTCCGATTCCCTGAAGCACGTCCTCGATGGCCCTCTCGGTGGCGTCTTCGACGGCGTCGATGCCCAAGTTGCAGTACTCGCGCGCCACCCCGGCGAACTTCTATTTTGACAGCTCGACAACCTCGACCGCAGAGTATTCGTCCTTCAGGTCGTCTACCAGTCTTTGCCCATCGGGTCCCGCAATCCTGTAGCAAGCCGGATAGCGGGCTTGTCTCACCCTATCGGCTTGCTCGGAGCGCCAGACATCGACAAACGCGCGCCCCTTACATCGACGACTTCGTTCCGGAAGACGGCAACCTCGTCGCCAGGGAATCCATCGAGTTCCGCGGCAACATACCAAGGCACCCAGGCCGATGTGGAGACAAGGGTCTTTTCGAACGACGCGTCGCCAGCGACAACACGTGGTTCGCCCAATCTAGCCTTTGCCTGCTCACGCGAGTACACCGACGTGGGGAACAGCTCCGGCCGCGCAAGTCCGAGAACGGTCAACCCCCAGATTGTCGCCGAGACGGCGACAACCGTCGCGTGTAACGCGTGGAACTCGAAACGCCACAGTCGACCCATCAGCCAACCGATTGCTGCGCCGGCGGGAATGAAGATGACGACTATCAGGATGGGCGAGTAGAGCAACGCAAGAGCCTGTGTGGAGCTTTGCGGCCACAAGAACACGCTCGCGCGATAGCCGACCTCCGCGGCCAAGGCACTCGCTCCCGCGCCCCCGAGGATCCAGGGATTGGATGTGAGCTTGTGGCCAAAGGAGATGACCCCGTAGGGAACCAAACCCCAGAGGGCAAAAACAGAGATCCCAATGATTGCGGTGTAGGTGCGGTCCCACGTCATTGCCCACAAGGACGTCAGGAGAACGATGACCGTGCCGGCGGACCCGATGCAATCGCTACGCGCCGCGGCCATATAGGGTTGCGCCCCGCCATGCAATCAACTCGTCCCTCGGCGATTGGTCGGGGACGACGTGTGCAACACGCACGTTGTGACCTCAGCGTCCGGCACGTCGTCGAGCATGTTCATGTTCTCCTCCGCTCTCCAGTCGGCATCCCGCCGACCGGCTTCAGGTGTCCGCAGGGGAGCGTCCACAGCATACTCCGCCTGCGAACGCCGGCAGCGGTGGGACTCTCAAGCGCAGGCGTTCGTCGGTAGCTCCCCATCAGACACCCGGCGACCAGGATGGTAGATTGCGCTATGCGTGCAGCGACGAGGTTGCGGAGAGACCCACAGCGTGAGTAGCGAGTCTGAAGCGGTGTCTGCCGGGACACTGACGCCGGCGCAGGTGAGGATGTTCCAAGCATTCGGCTATCTGCATTGCCGTGGTGCGTTCAGTGCGCCGGAAATGGCCGACATCATCCGGGACGTCGAGGCGCGGCGCGCCGAGCGTGTGGACCGCCCCGACGGACGCGAGTTGATCGCCGGTAGTGAGCTGCTGACGACATTGCTGCTTGAGGACCGCCGGTCGGGTGGCGCGGTTGCGCAGTTGATGAAGGCCATGGGCGAACACCGCTGGCTGCTCTCCGGTTCGAACACGCTCTGGGGCGCGGCTAAGGACAACGGGGCGCCGAAGGGGTTGGAGGGTGTGCACGTCCCGGAGCACGGTTGGCACAGCGACAACCCCGGTGTATTCGAATGCTGGCCCCGAATCAAGGTCATGATGTATCTCCGGGACACGACGAAGCAGGGGGCGTTGCGCCTGATTCCCGGCTCGCACCGTCCCGAGTACCAGGAGCAGCTCAAGCCGTTGATGGGCTGCCACGGTACAGGTGGGCCTGCGACGTATACACCCGAGTACGCTGAGCGCACGTTCGGCGTCAACGGCGTCGACATGCCCTCCGTCGCGGTGGAAGCGACGGTTGGGGACATCGTCTTCTTCCACCACTCCATGTATCACGCGGTCTTCAACCACGCACCGGACCGACGCCTTCTGGCCTATTGGTTCGTCGGCTATCCGGACAGCGATACCCGGCTCGCCTCGCTGTGGCGAAACGATGTGACCTTCACGGCTGGATGGCGGCGCAACGGAGACGTGTGGCGCGGCAAACCCTCACCCTTGCTGGAGCACGCCAATCCAACGGTACGCGCATTGGCGGAGCCGCCTGAGGTGTGGGAGCGATGGCGGGCCAGGGGCCAGGCGGCGCACCGTGCACTTCCGTTCCCGGACGCCGAGATCTCCATCTATCAGCCTGCAGCGGAGCACCGCAAGCGGACGGGGATGAAACCGTGGCGCTCGGTGGAAGGTCGATGATCGAGGATCCGAATACCTGATTCGGAGATTCGCCGCGGCAAGGGAAGGCCGCGGATTACGCTGGAGAAACCCTCAGCGGTGCGCCACCGCAGTTCCGGCGAAGTCCGAGTCCAGCACCTCGGCACGCAGCTTCAGGCCCAGGGCACCGACCACCCGTAGGACGGTCTCGAACGTCGGCACGCGCTCCCCGGAGAGTGCCTTGTAGAGGCTCTCGCGGGACAACCCAGCATCGGACGCCACCTGCGCCATACCCCGAGCGCGGGCGATGTCGCCAAGCGCCTTGGCCACGAACGCGGCATCGCCGTCGGACTCCTCGATGGACGCCTCCAAATACGCCGCCATCTCCTCGCGTGTGCGAAGGTGCTCGGCGACGTCGTAGGGCGCGGTATCCGTCTTGGTCATGCCGTCCTCCTAGAGGTTCCTCGCGAGCCGCCGGGCCGTCTGGATGTCATCGCTCTGGGTGCGCTTGTCGCCCCCCGCCAACAGCACGACGACCGCGCTGCCCTGGCTCTTGTAGTAGACCCGATATCCGGGTCCGTAGTCGATCCGCAGTTCGGAGACTCCTTCGCCTACGGGCCTCACGTCGCCGGGGTTGCCCGCCGCCAGCCGCTCGTCGCTATCCCGACAGTGATACGAGACTCGCCTCACGGTGGCGAATCGACGTCAACTTCACGGCTGGACGGCGTCTACCAGCCTGCGGCGGAGCACCGCAAGCGAACGGGGATGAAACCGTGGCGCTCGGTGAAGGGCGAAAGTTGAGGGCCCCACGTGATGCGGGTCCTATGGGTTCTTCCCCATCAGGAACTGTCCTATCTGCTCTTCGTCCCTGCCGAGGCACAGGGTGCCTATGTCTGCGGTGCGGAAAGAGACCTCCTTGACCCGGTCCCCGTAGTTGTTCAAGTCGGCAATCGTCCCCGCGTCGTCCGAGAGCTTGACTACAGGGCCGCTGTACTCCTCGTCTCCAACGCTGATCGTAACTACCGTGCCATCCTCGAGGGACAGGGTGAGCGCGTCCAGCATCAGGTCGTCAAGCGATCCGGTCACGCGCCGCTCTGGCCAGAGTCGCGCATTCCGCCAACGCTGTTCAAGAAGAGCCATGCGGCGCAATAGGTAGTCGCTCCCCGTCACGACTCGTTCTATCCAGTCCAGTCGCTTGACCTGTATTCCCTCCAACCTCCCGGCCAGGTCCAGGGACCGGAGCCTGACGTGGGTATCGGACAAGGCATCGACCCAACCTACGCTGAACTTGTCGGCGTCACGGTCCTCGTACAGTTCGACCAGTTCGCCGGATTCCAGCATGACGGACAGGGCTGATCTGGCGTCCTTGGGAGTATAGGTGTCGATGATGTCGATCATGGTGTGTGACGGGAGTGTAAGCAGGGTCTATTCTGAACATGGTTCCGGGACACTGGCGGTGCCGTTCTCCTTGATGTACGCGTCCAAGTCAACACACACCTCGTAGGAACCATGCTGACCGGAAGCTGCCTGTGCGCAGAAATTGCATTCGAAGTCGACGGGCCGGTGGATATCCTGGGCCACTGCCACTGCTCCATGTGCCGCAAGTTCCATGGCAGTGCCTTTGCCACTTTCGGCACGGCAGCACCGAAGGACTTCCGTTGGGTTCGCGGGGCCGAACGGGTCAGGGCATATCGATCATCGGCCCAGGGTCATCGAGATTTCTGTCCCCGTTGCGGCTCGGCCGTACCCATCGTCGACGAAGGTCAAGCTTTCGTGCTGGTACCAATGGGCAACGTTGGCGAGGATCCGGGAAAGCGCCCGCGCCTCCACATGTTCACGGGTTCCATGGCGCCGTGGCACACCATCGTCGACGGCCTGCCGAGGCATGAAGCGTACCCCGCTGAGTTCGATACTGAGGCCATTGTGGAACGTCCGGTACTCGAGGCGGAAACTTCAGGTGCCGTCGGCGGAAGCTGCCTTTGCGGCACGGTCGCGTTCGAATTCGACGAGCCCCCATTGCGGATGTACAACTGTTACTGCTCGCGATGTCGGCGCGCCGCGAGCGCGGCATACCAGACCATCCTGCGGGTGCATCGCAGCGGATTCCGCTGGTTGGCCGGCGCGGACAACATCACTGGCTACCGATTGCCCGGAACGCGGTTCCAGTGCGCGTTCTGCCGAACCTGTGGTTCGTTGACGCCCTGGGCGCGGGACGAGCAGTTCTGCGTTCCCGCCGGCAGCCTCGACGGTGACCCGGGCATGAGACCGAGCGGCAACATCTTCACCGGTTCGCGTGCGGCGTGGACGGTCGTGGACGAGAGCCTTGAGACTTGGCCAGAAGCCAAACGGGAATAACCCAGGTCCCTGACCTGGCTAGTCTTCCGGGACCGCTGAAGCCTCACGCCCGGATCCGTTCCGTCCGATGGTGTAGCCGCACGGGACGACTTGAGGGAATCGTTTGGACCTGTCTGATCCCAAAGCGCTGAGGACGGCGTTGTCGAAGTCGCCTAGCTCATCGCCCAAGACCGACGACGAAAAGCGCGAGGTCGAGTGCAGGTGACCCAGAACGCTGTCGTGCGTCCAAGTGTGGCGCTCGGTGAACTCTCTGTTCACCACACCGGTGAAGCCCGCTTCGATGAGCCGTTCGGCATCGTGAACCTTGCCTCGCGGAATGGATGTTTCGCCGGGTGACTGCTTCGTCCACCGCGTCAGGGCTTGGCGTAGGGACGATTGCCAAGGTTGGTCGCCGTGTAGGATTCCGAAGCAACCCACGAGCGCGACGCACGCGTCATCCTTCAGCCAGTGCCTGATGTGCCGCAGTATCAAGTCTTGGTCGAGTCTGTGGAAAGCCTCTCCGACGGTTACCAGGTCAATGGAATTCGGTTCGATCGAGAGTTCCTCGGCTCGGGCATGGACCCACTCGACGTTTTTGACGCCCAGCCGCTCTGCAATGCTCGTTCCTTCGTCCAGCATCTCGGGCTCGACGTCGACCGCGATGACTTCATGAACCGATGGCGCCAGGGCCAGCGCAAGCCGACCGGGCCCTGTAGCCAAATCCAGGACCAACGAGTCGCGTCCCAGGTTTGCATCGGCTTTGAGACGGGTTAGCAAGTCATCGGGGTAGGGCACCCGATAGCGGCTATAGAATGCCGCCGTCGACCTGAAGGATGTCAACGCTCAACCTCCGTCTCGCCCAAGGGATGGTTCGGCGACGGCATTGCAATCGACGTGAGTTCGCGTGTCATTGCCCGGTGCCGCTCTGGATGCTCGACGATGCGCCCTCCGTCCGAAGTCGTTCGAAGTACCCGCCAATCCGCCTCTTGGTCGACGGCCAGATCGTTGAGTCGGTCAAGTTGCCAACGACCCTGATGGTTCGGGAATCGTGTGCTTGATCCGGGATCACGAACGAGCTACGTAGATCGTTCGAGCTCGTCCGGCCGCTCCACAAGTCGTTGCCACCAAAGCGGTACTAGCAACAGCGCCCCCGCGATGAACAGGACCGCCCCGAACCAGGTTTCTCCGGGTTGGCGCAGGAAGAGCTTCGAGACCCCCACGAGCGCCAGCATGAGCGAGCCTCCGCAGGTCAGTGTTGCCAGTACTTTGCGGCCGAGAGTCCTGAGAACCGACGCCGGATCGTCGCCCGCCGCACGGGCCGTTCTTGCCCAGAATCCGACAGGACGCACGTTCCTGTAGAACGCCAAGAGCACTTGACGGTCCGTAGGTCGGGTCGTGAACGCCGCAAGAACGGTGGCGCCGGTGGAGACAAGGACCATGGTCCCGAGGCGTAGCCACTCCATGTCGTCGTCGGGATACGCCCAAAGGAGGATCGGTCCGGCGATCAGCGCGACGGCCATGGCGGCGAACTCCGACTGGACGTTGATGCGCTCCCAGATCCAACGCAGGACCAACACACTTCCGATACCAGCCCCGAAGAGCAGCGAGATTTTCCAGCCCTGTTGGATGGAGTCGAGATTGGCGGCCACGAAGCATCCGAGTAGCAGAACGATGACCGAGGTCACGCGCCCGACGGTGACAAGCTCGTTGCTCGTGGCTTGGCGCCTCAACCAGGACTCGCAGATGAACCGCTTGTACACGTCGTTGGTGAGGTAGCTCGAGCCCCAATTCAGATGCGTATCGATGGTTGACGCCAGCGCCGCGACCAGGGCGGTGATCATCAGTCCGCGTGCACCGATGGGCATCCAGTCATTGATGCCGACCAGGAAAGTCCGTTCCCGCGAGGCTGCGAAGTTGGGGTCTAGGGTGTCGGCGGCACTGAACGGGTAGAACACCAGTAGTCCGACCCCGATGACGAGCCACACGAGACTGCGTCCGAGGATCTGCACCCACGCGAAGACAAAGGCGGCGATGCGGGCGTCGCGATCCGTCGCACAGGACATGCATCGCTGCGCCAGGTAGCCCGTACCGTCGCTGTTCATCTGGAAGAGCCACTGCAAGCCCATGATCACGAGAAACGGCATCAGAGCTTCGTCGAGGGTCGGCGCAAAGGACAACAGGCTCTCGGCACGCTCGGCCCCGTAGAGCGTGAAGACTCGATCCATCAGGCCGGCAGGTCCGCCGCTCTCCCAAAGCAGGATGCTCGCGAAGAGGATCGACCCGCCCATGGCGAACGCGAACTGAAAGAGGTCCGTTGCAATCACGCCCCGGAGTCCACCCGTCGTCGAATACAGGGCGACGAACGCCATCAGCAGGACGATGCTGATGAGGTTGTTCGTTGTCGCCACTTCCGGACTGTACGGAGTTGCGCCGGTGGAGAGATCGATCCCCGTCCAACGCGTGGCCTGCACAAGACCCTCGTAGACGGCCTCTGGCAACCATGCCTGCCATGGCAGGAACAGCTCGACGATCTGGAAGGTCGCCAGCAGGACGAAGCCCAGCACGACGGAGTTGATCGCCAGACCGAAATACGTCGCCTTGACCAAGCGCAGCGGCAGCCGCCACTTCCCGCTGTAGCGGACCTCGACCAGTTCGGCATCGGTGAGGACTCCGGATCGTCGCCAGAACGCCGCGAAAAGGAATCCCATGAGGAGGAACGCAAAACCGTATACCCAAACCCGCCACAACGAGAAGACGCCAGCGACAGCTATCAGACCTGCGAAAAGCAATGGCGTGTCGGCAGCGAACTGCGTCGCTGCCATGCTGACGCCAGCCCGCCAGCCCTTGACCTCGCGACCGGCGAGGTAGTACTCCTCGAGGTTCTTCGATGCACGCCTCCTTGCCCGCAGACCGGCGGTAACCGAGAACGTCACGAAGACGATCAGAATGAGAATGTCCACGCCCGCCACGGGCTAGTGTCCTGCCCCATCGCGACCGGACGCGATTGTTCCATGAGAGACGCGACCGCTTCGCGGTCGCCCCGAGAATTCGCTGCGCGAATTCTCCCGGCAGCGAGCGCCGCTGACCGCCAGGCAACAAACGGGATGTGTTCCATGGGAGGTCGGTGTGGGAGGGCTGGAGGCGCGGCTTTGGGGTGCTTGCATTGACGCGCAGGGCCAATCCTGAAGTGCTAGGAACTTATAACGACACGAACCCGACTTCCATGCCGTGGGGCGAGCCTAGTCCCGCTCGGGGTCCAGGTCCCTGCCACCGGTTAAGGCAACAAACCGAGTCGCCTTGCACGGTGCACCGCGTCCATGCGGCCTCGCGCGCCTAGCTTGGCGAGGATGTTGGTAATGTGGTAGCGCACGCCGGAGAGGGTTAGGTCAAGCGCTTCGGCGATCTGTTTGTCCCGCTGTTCCTCCAGACGGACAAGAACCTCGGATTCTCGTCCCGTCAGCTCTGGGGGTCCGTCGACCCTTCCATCGTTGCACCCCAATGTAGACAACAACGACTCGGCCAACGCCTGATGTTCGGGCTCGCTGTGTCGGTCTAAGTAACCTGCAAGCACGGCGACGCTAGCCTCGCCCTCGCGAACCAAGGGTCGCAGGTAGTCCGTTTCGCGGAACACGCCCAGAAACTGTTCGAGACAGCCGGTGGCAGCCTGCAGTTCGCCTGCCTGATACTCAACGCCCAGCAGCTGCGCCATCACCCGCATCCATGTGCGCCTGAGCCCTCGCTGCGCGGCCACGGTAGTGATCGCTGTCGCGAACTGTCGGGCCTCGTCGAACTCTTCGCGGGCGGCAAGTAACCGTAGCCGGGCGCAGGAGAGTGCCTCCATTTCCTGCCAGGTTTGATTGTCCAGATCGAGGCAGCCATCGTGATGTTCGGGAAGGTCGGCGAGTTGCCATGTACGCTCGGCTTCACCGATGTCGCCCGCGCGGGCCAGCGTTCCGACGCGCAAGGCCGCCAAGAATCTCGCGAGTGCCGGCAACTCCTCACGGTATGCGTGCTCCCGTATTTCGTCGATCGCCTCCAGGGCACCGTCTGAACCGCCGATGTGGAGTGACAGTTCCGCGACCAGACTGGCCGCAATCACGTAGGCATAGTAAGGCGTGCTGAATCCCCCGAGCTTCTTCGCCATCTGCAGCGCCGCTCCCGGCTGAGTGATGTGATGCCGCTCGAGATCTAGTTCCTTCGCTAGTACATCTGCGTGCGCAATGACCGATGGATCGCGGAGAAAGTTCGTTTTCGCCACCCGACGCCCGTGGGCGAACCAACGAGTGGCATCCTCGACTCGACCCTGCGCCATGGCGATCGATCCAGCCTGGAAGTCGACGTGCATGGAGACGTACGAGGAACTTTGCCCGAGGCAGGCCCGGGCACGTTCCGCCCGCCACTCGGCCATTTCGAATTCCGCCTTGAGGCTGTGTGCAAGGCATAGCCCGTACTCGAACGTACCCCGGACGATCCGCTCGAGTCCGGGTGTGTCCACCGCGATTTGGGCATCAGCGAAGGGAGCGCGAGCGCGCTCCGAGCCGATTCTCTCGCAGCCGTATATGGCCAGCAGCCCCCGCACTTGCGTGTGATCGGCACGCAGGTCCAGATCGTCTCCGCGGGCATCTGCCACGAAGTCGAGCGGACCCGTCGCCTCGTACAGACGCCGGGCTTCGGCCACCCGCCCAGTGAGCGCGAGAACAGCGCAACGCACAAGCGCAAGCCGAGGGTCGCGGGCAATCATCGTGGCCGTCAGGAAACGATCAGTGGCCTGTAGCAGTCCTAGGCCTTCGCGAAGCCAAAGCCGGAGTCCTCCAGCCTCGACCAGGATGCGGCCGGCCAAGACGGTATCACCCGCCGCCACGGCGTGTCGCATGGCGGCAACGGTTTCTCCCCGCCGCGACAACGCCATTGCAATTCGCTGGTGGACTGCGCGGTACCGCTCGGGCGTTTCACGGAAACGTTGCTTTTCGCAGTGCTCGCGAATGAGGGGATGCAGTCGCCATGCCGCCTTCTCACCTCGACCGACGGGTTCGATGAGTCCCGAAAGGGACGGCATCGTCTCAATACGACGCTTGGAGTCTGCGCATTCCAACACCTCGTCGAGCAGTTCCGGGTCGAGCCACTCGCAGAGTCCGATGTCGAGCAGAAACTCGCGATCATCCGTTCCAACGCCGTACCACAAACGGGACTCGATCCAATTGTCGACGACGTCCCGCACGACTCCGGCTTCGCCCGTAGCCGCTTCGCGTTCCCGCTGCCTCAGACGAAGTTCGTTGCGCCGGATACGGAGCGCGATCGGCCATCCCGCTGACTCGGCGGTCAGCGCCCGATGCTCGCGGCGTGACAGCCCAAGGCCGAAAAACCGTGCTATCTCGGGCTTGGAGAATCGCAGTTCCTCCGCAGAAAGGACCACCGCAGATCCATCGAGCACTAGGTCGGCTATGTCAAGTCCGCTCGGTAGTTCGCGGCACGCAATCGCTACATGCAGGTTCGCCGGTCCCCAACGAACAAGGGAATTGAGTACTGCGACGGCACCGGGTTCCGCTAGCCGTTCCAACTCGTCCAGCGCAAGTACACACGGGGTTTCGCAAGACTCGATCGCGCGCAGAACCGAGTCGGTTCGGCGCCGATTGGCACGTTCGGCGGTGGTATTGCCCGCGCCTACGGAACCCGCCACATCGAGACCGGCCTGCTCGAACGCGAACGCCAAGTAGGTGTCAAGGATCTGCGAGTCGTCTGACTCGTCCACCGACATCCACGCGACCCTGACTCCGTCACTCCTGAGCTGCCGGCAGCACTCGGCAAGCATCGTGGTCTTGCCGAAGCCGCCAGGGGCTTGAAGCAACGTCAACCGCTGGTGCGTCGGCAGCGCCAGCGCCACCAAATCCGGACGATCAACATAACCGGGCACGCGGACCGGGACCGTCACCTTCGTCTGGCGCAGCCACCCAAGCTCCTCGAAGTCCGCCTGGGTAGGGGCGACTGTCGTTGTCTGGCCCTTTGGCGGACCCGTTTCGCCGCTGGACACTCCTATACTCCCGTCCACGGCGGACGCGGACAAGACTTCAACGTCTCATCAGCATCCCTGTCCCCTACTGGTAGTTGGGTTTCCCGACTCCCTCGCTCAGTCCGACATACACGGTAGCGTGCGTTCATGGAACTGTTCAACTTTGCGCATACACACCGGCTCGCTCCGAAGGCCGAGTCCCTAGAATTCCCGCGTAGTCCGTACAGCCGTGCCGACCGCTCCAAGAGGATCTTGAACGTCGCTGAATTTAGCGCGTGGCTTGGCGTTGGCAATGACAGTGCAAGCGGAAAGGAGTGCTAGTGCGTGTTGTGAGGTTGGACCATCTGCGTAGAGATCCTCAACCAACAATGTTGGTAGCTCTTGCCGTCATACACTCCACCACATTGGGGTGGACACATAGCCATATTCATACGGATGGCAACCCCGTCTGGCTTGAGGCGGTCCCTCGCAGAACGATGCGGTCCTCGGCCTGTGTCCTGCTAGTGAAGGAGGCTACTCGCTCGTGATGGAGACAATGGTGCCTTGTACGTTGTCGCCAATTGCCGGCCCAACACCAATCATGTACTCCGTACCTCCCTCTGTCGTGAACTCCAAGCGTGCGTTTAAGCCTTCGCCGCCATCGTCATCCACAGCCAACAACTCCCCGCTGTCGTCTCTGACGGCAAGCATTGGGTCATGGATTCCACCAGGAGAGGTGGCGGCGATGATTCGCTCGCCTCCGTTTTGTTCGGTTAGTCTTAGCCAACTCCAGCCTGCCGTACGTACCTCGAACTCGGTGTTCAGCTGAATGTCCACGAGTTCGTCGTGCTGAGGTGCTTCGGGCAAGCCGTACGCCAGCGGTTGCCGATCGGGGTTCAACATGAGACCAAGGTCTGTCGTACCCCCCGCCATTGACAACAACTCGGCGTATTCCGTCTGTATGGACTCACCCGATTCACGGGATCCTGGGTGCTCTCGCAAGACGCTTATCATCTGGCGACCCAAGTCGAGTGACTCACTGAACCAAAGCGCATTCGGACTTTCCGACGAGAGCTTTCGGAACCCGCTTTGCAATGGTTCGATTGGCGCGAGAACGTCAGTCCCAACAATCGACACGGCTTGTGCTTCGATCATCCATGCAAAGGATGGCGTTTCGTCACCGACATTGGTCCTGAAGGTTCGAAGGGAGTCGAGGAATCGTTCTAGCTCTCCATGAATGAGCGAGATTTTGAACCCTTCGGACAATGTGTGGTGCACATAGTGCAACCTACTTGTTTGCGCAATTAGGAGAAGGATCTGATCAAGAGCATCGCGATTGTTCATGTCGCCCGCCCTAGCCTTGGCGTAAAGCATCCGAGCATGATGTTCTTCAGCCGGATCGAGCTCATACGCTGCTTCTGCCAGTCTACTAGCGATCTTCAGCATCTCGAGACGTGCAGCCATGCTCGATGCGTTGTAGAGGTTTTCCGCTCCGATGAACCGTACATCGCTAGCCGATTCGGCATCGCCGGACTCGTAGGCCTTCAGGAGACGTGCGAAGACCACCTGCGCTTGCCTACGAAGCTCGCTGTTCGACAGATCTTTGGCTTGCTCCATCTCATTGTTTAGACGAAGGAGTTCGCCGACGGGATCACGTTCGCTTTCATTGATCGCTACGACAAAGCCGTGAGCGAGCACGACCGCGTCCCTCAACGTGTTGATATTTGATGCCAGCTCGTCCAGTTGGGAGGACAGGTCGTTTGTACGATCACTAAGCGTTACCCCCGTTTCGGTCGTTCCTTTGACAAGCTTCGATACTTCCCACTCAACTGTCTCCTTGGTTATTCGACCTACATCGGAGAGGCTCTTAAAACCAAGAAAACCCAGCGCGACCACGATGATAGTGAAGAGGGCCGAGAACCCGAGCATCAATAGGCGAATGGTACTCAGCACTCCTGCTACTTGGTCGTCTCGCACCGCTTGGTCGTCAGCCATTTTTCGACCTCCTGCTTCTCGCGCCGCGAAACATACTCAAGACCGTGACAGTCGGACAATTGCAGTCAAAAGAAAAAAGCTGTGGGCGGCTTGACCCATTCCGCACGGCTACCCTTGCGGTGCCAACTAGCGCTCTGCCAGTACGGCGAGCGTGTCGGCCGTGAGCTACGCTTCGACGAAGTGGCTTAGGATGCTAACCGTTCCACCACGGACTGTCGCAGAACGGTCGCAGGTCGAGTTCGTGGGTCCACACCGAGCGGTGCTGCTGGGCCAGATGCCAGAAGGTGTCCGCGATCTTGTCGGGCAGTAGCAGGCCATCGTGTTCCTGGCCGCGGGCTTCGCGTAGCCGCCGATAGCCCTCCGGTCCCAGCATCTTGCCTAGGGTGTCGGGTGCGTCCACGGCTCCGTCCACGACGATGTGGGCCACATGAATGCCCAACGGACCAAACTCGGCGTTCAGCGTCTGACAGAGCAGGCGGCGACCGCCCATGGCGGCGGCATGCGAATGTTGTCCCGGATTGCCGCGCATGGCGGCGGTCGCGGAAGTGACCAGCAGCGTTCCGTGGCCGCGCTCAACCATGCGGGGACAGACGGCTTGCGCTAGACGAAAGAGGCCGAGGGTACCTAGGCGCCACCCCATCTCGAAGGCCTTGAGGCTTGTATCGCCCAGGGCGTGGTTGCCGATCTGTGCGCCGAGATTGTAGACCGCCACCTCGATGGGTCCGGAGTCGTTCTCCACCGCATCGACGCAGTCTTCGATGCTGCCCTCGGCGACCGCGTCGAGCAGGCGCCCGGATGCCGTGCCGCCGTCCGCCTCGATGATCCCAACGAGCTCGTCGAGTCCGTCCTGGTCGCGACGGCGACAAAGGACCGCGTGGAATCCCTCCTGGGCGAAGCGGCGGGCCACGTTGCCGCCGATTCCGGCACCGGCACCGATCACGAGGCAGACAGGTTTCATTTCATCGACTCCTTTGTGCCGGTCGGGGTGCACGTGAACGCAGTGGATGGAACACCGAACCGGATGCGAAACTTTAACAACCGGGCGAGGGTCGGGGGAGGGGGAGCGCCAGTGGGAGGCGCCCCCGAACGCCGCGCTCACGGCTACAATCGCCGACAACCGCGAGTGTGGAGAAGCATGCCGTGACTCCCTACGTCCTCCTCGGCTCGATGCTAGGGGCACTGGCCGGGGCGATCCTCGGCGGTTTCGACAGTGTGCTGTCGGCGATTATCTACGGCGGTGTGATCGGATCGCTTTGCGGCTGGGTCCTTTTCCAGAACAAACGTCTGCGCACGCTGGAAGGTACCGGCGGGACCGAACAAGGCGTAGCTGAACACACCGAGCCACGGCAGGTTGAGTCGTGGACGAAACCCGAACCTGAACCCGAACGCGAAGCTGTTGCCGCGGGGTCGGAGTCCATGTCGGAGGACCTTGTTTGGTCCAGCGAGGACGTGCGCAGCCCGCCGGAACGTCCCGTTCCGGCGGTTCGCGAACCGGAACAACGCCCGCCGACGTCCGTCGACCGGGCGGTGACCGCCGCAAAGGGTTGGTTCACGACGGGCAACGTTCCGGTGATGGTCGGCGTCGTGGTCGCGCTGCTCGGCGTTGCCTTCTTCATCAAGTACGCCATCGACCGTCAGCTCTTCGTCTTTCCCATGTGGGCCCGGCTGTCGGCGGTGGCTCTGTTCGGCATGGTGCTGTTGGGGATCGGCTGGCGCCTGCGGAACGAGCGACCGACCTACGCCTTGGGCATGCAGGGCGGAGGCCTGGCGATTCTCTACCTAACGACGTATGCCGCGTTCGAGTTCTACGACCTGCTTCCCGCGACGGTGGCGTTCGCCGCAATGGTGGTGGTGACCGTGGCGACGGGTGTCGTAGCCACGGTTCAGGACTCGCGTACGCTGATTGTGCTCGGCGTGGCAGGCGGTTTTCTCGCCCCACTCCTCGCGGCGACGGACGCCGGGAGTCACGTCGCCTTGTTCAGCTACTACGCCGTGCTCAATGCGGCGATCCTGACCATCGGCTGGTTCAAGGCGTGGCGGATTCTCAATCTTCTTGGGTTCGCATTCACCTTCGTGATCGCGTCGGTTTGGGGCTACCAGGGCTATCGCCCCGAATTCTTCGCCACCACGGAACCGTTCCTGGTGCTGTTTGTTCTGATGTACATCGGCATCGCGGTGCTGTTCGCCCGTCGCCGACCGCCCGAGCTGCGCGGTTTCGTCGACAGCGCCGTGGTGTTCGGGCCGCCGTTGATCGGGTTCGCCCTGCAGACACGGCTCGTGGACAACGACTGGGGCCTTGCGACATCGGCTGGAGCCCTTTCGGGACTCTACTTCGTCCTCGCCGCCTTGATCTGGCGATCAAAGGATCTGCGCACGCTCGCCTGGTGTTTCGGTGGTCTGGCGCTCTTGTTCCTAGCGGTCGCGTTTCCGCTCGCTCTCGATGAGCGCTGGACGTCTGCCGCCTGGGCAGTTCAAGGCGCAATGCTCGCTTGGTTCGGAGTGCGCAACGGCTCGCGCCTCCTGGCTTTCGCAGGGGTCGCGCTGCAGATCGCGGCTGCCGTGTCCTTCGTGCTGCAACCGGGATCGATCGTCGATGCGGCCTGGCCGGTTCTGAACGGCTATTTCCTCGGTGGCGTTCTGATCGCGGTGGCCGGCTGGACGGTCGGCCAGAGTTTCGACCACGGGGCGGATTCGACCGTCCTCGGGCGCGTGATGGCACGATTGGCGTTGGGTTGGGGTGCCGCCTGGTGGCTGTGGACCGGTGGTTCGCAGATCAGCGCGACGCTGGAGGCGTCGGCCACCAGCGCTGCGCTTGGTTTCGTCTCGCTGACCGCGATGGTCGGGATGGGAGCATCGACGGTGTGGCCCCGTCTCAATGCCCTTGCCCTGGTGCTGCTGCCGGCCGCGGTGCTGATTCTCCTGGTCGAAATCGCGCTTGGCCCGGGTCCGCTGGCGGAGTTCGGTTGGCTCGCCTGGCCTTTGGCATTCGCCGCGCAGTACGCGTTCCTGCGCTTTAGAGAGTCGGACTATCCCCGATCCGCGCCTGCTCTGCACGTAGGGACCTATTGGACCCTGGCCCTGCTGATCGCCTACGAGGTTTCATGGTGGGTTGAAGAGGCGCTCGACGGCGCCTGGTCCACGGCGGCTGTCGCGGCCACGGTTGCCGTTTTGGCCACGGTGACGGTTAGAGCGCGGGCGATGCTGCCGTGGCCGATCGACCGTCATTGGCCTGCGTATTCGAGGGTGGGCGTCGTCGTGGTCTTGGCAGCCGCCACGATTGTGGTTCTCTGGGCGAATCTGACATCCGCCGGTAGCGCAGGGCGGCTTCCCTACCTGCCGCTACTGAATCCGCTGATGCTTGCAGGCATTCTGGCTGCGGTCGCGGTGTGGCTCAACCTGGACAAGAACCTGCGTGCGCGCAACTCTGCACCCTTGGGGTTTGCCGGAGCCCTGGCGGGTCTGATTCTCCTGTCGATGGAAGTGGCGCGGGGGGTCCATCATTACGCGGGGATACCGTTCACCGCCCACGACCTCGGCGACTCGGCGACCTTCCAGGCGGGCCTGTCGCTGGTGTGGGGGAGTGCTGGGCTGATCGGCATGGTGCTCGGTGCCATGCGCGCGCAACGGGGCGTCTGGATCGGAGGGGCCGTGACGATGGGTGTTGTGATCATAAAGCTCTTCGTGGTGGAACTCGGCAACGCGGGTACGGTCGGCCGCGTGGTGTCGTTCCTGGGTGTCGGCGTGCTGTTGCTGATCGTCGGGTACTTCGCGCCCGTACCACGCGAAAGCACGTCCGAGGAGGGTGGAGACCACGGGGCCTGACGTATCTCCGGGGCGCCACGGCGCACAGACACGCACGCACACAATCGGTATGATTGGGTGACTTGGAATGGGGGGACTACCCGTGTTCGACAAACGTAGAGATGGTGGCTCCTCGCAGAGCCATGAAGCGGCATCCCAACCGCCTCCGAAACCTGCGGTCGCGAAACCACAACCGTCCGTGATCGGCGCGACTCTGACTATCGAAGGGTCGTTGACCGGCGACGAGGACATCGAGATCGAGGGCCGCTTCGGCGGGGAGATCAAGCTTCTCAAGAGTCGGGTGGTCATTGGCGGGACTGGCGACGTGACGGCCAACGTCAAGGCTAAGACCGTCACGATAAACGGCAACGCCAACGGAGATATCGAAGCGGGTGATCAGGTGGAGATCACGGCAACGGGATCCATGAAGGGGGATATCCGCAGTCCCCGGGTGATCCTGCACGACGGCGCCAAGTTCAGGGGCCGCATCGACATGGAGCCGGATGGCATTGAGGAAGAACAGGCACCCAACGTCAGAGCACCGCGGCCGCCGTCCAAGGGCGACAAGGCCGGTGATCAGCCCGCATCGTTGCCTAGCTCGAAATCGGATGCCCGTGCCGGCGGTTAGAGACCGCCAGCACCGTTCTGGAACTCCGCCGCGTTCGCCAATGCTGGGCCGTGGTCGTTGCCGACGCGTCTTGCACTGACGCGACGTTCGAGGGTTGACGGAGCACAGGAGCGACTGGTGTGCCATGCGCTTTGCGCCGTTGCTTCTGCCCAAGGCTCTCGAACGCGTTGACCGCTACGAGAAGACCACGATCATGGACTTGGGGTCGCCGAGTCCCGAGACCGTAAGCTACTACAACCGCTTTCGCTGCCAAGTCTATTTCGCGGACCTCGTGGAACAGGCGGCAGGAGAGGCGTTCGATGAACCGGAGCTGGACATTCCCGATGGCGTGCGCTTCGACATCTGCCTCTTCTGGGACACGCTGAGCTACCTCGACGCACCAATCCTGCGCAAGGTCGCCGCAAGGTTGGCCACGCATATCGATACCGAGACCCGGGGACACGGGTTCGTCGCGTTCTCGCCGGCATCGTCGTTCTCGTGTTGCCGTTTCCGCATCGAGGATACTCATTGCCTGCTCGCTGAGCCGGACCAGGCTGCCGCTTCCCGCGGACACACTTGGAAGGACATCGAGGACGCAATGTGGCCATGGGTTTGCGGTGCAACGTCGCTAATGCAGGGCAATCGCCAAGAGCTCCTACTTACGAAGGAGCAGTACTAGGGAAGCCCTGAACAAGTGATCACGAAGCCCCCAAAACCATGGACGTAGGGGCGACCCTTGTGGTCGCCCGTGCCCGTCACCGCATGGCGTCGGTTGGCCAAGACGGGCGACCACAAGGGTCGCTGCTACGTGATCAAGAGAGCGATCAAGACAGAGCTGGAGCGGGAAACGGGGGTTGAACCCGCGACCCCAACCTTGGCAAGGTTGTGCTCTACCACTGAGCTATTCCCGCGCGAAGGCGCATTCTGCCGCATCAACGCGGCGAACACAAAGCGGTCGACCGTTGTCCTTGGATCCCGCTGTCAGCCGTCTTGAGCTTCGCGTCGGCGTTCGTCGTCGTACTTCTTCAGGTAGCCCCGAAACTGGTGGTAGGTGAGCCCCAAGAGTTCCGCCGCCCGTCGCTGGTTGAACTTGCCCGTGGCCATGGCGCGGTTGACGAGGTCGACTTCCAGTTCGCGAATCGTGCTTTTGATGTCCAGCGGTAGTTGTAGGCCAGCCTGAGGTGCGTCGCCGCCCTCCACAGGCCTGAACGGCGACTGAAAGGGATCGAGAACGACTTCGTCCACGGGCTCGTCGGGTTCGGCGCGGTACACCGCGCGCTCCACGACGTTCTTCAGTTCACGCAGGTTCCCCGGCCAGCGGTGGACGTGGAGCGCCTTACTGGCGGCGTCGGTGAACCCTGGGAAGAAATCCCGGCCAAGTTCGGAGGCCATGTTGATGGCGAAGTACTCCGCGAGCAGGAGGATATCCTCTCGGCGCTCGCGCAAGGGAGGCAGTGTGATCACATCGAACGCCAACCGGTCGAGGAGATCCATGCGAAACATCCCCTTGACGGCCAGTCCTGGAAGATCCTCGTTGGTGGCGGCGATGACGCGCACATCAGCCCGCAGCGTCTTGCTGCCGCCAACGCGTTCGAACTCGCCGTACTCTATGACCCGTAGGAGCTTCTCCTGAACCAGCCCCGACGTGCTCGCGAGCTCGTCGAGGAACAGCGTCCCACCGCTGGCCCGTTCGAAACGTCCCTGGTGGGTGCGGGAGGCTCCGGTGAAGGAACCCGCCTCGTGACCGAACAGCTCGCTCTCGATCAACGTGTCGCTGATGGCGGCGCAGTTGAGCTTGAGGAACTCCCGGTCCCATCGGTTCGACAGGAAGTGCAGCCGCGACGCGATCAGTTCCTTGCCTGTGCCGCGTTCGCCGACGACGAGTACGGGTTTCTCCAACGGTGCGACCTTGGACACGGCTTCCAATGCCTGGAGAAAGGCGGGGGACTCGCCGATCATTCGGTCGGGTTCGGCAGTGTTCGCCATGGGACGGCTCTGGCCAGTGGTTGTTCGGATTCTGCCAATAGTTGGTGTAATTCGCCATCTTCAAGATCCACTCCTGTCCTTCACAGCGAGCAACAAGCCGTGCTTTCAATGACTTACGACGGGTATACGGGTTGGCACGGATTCTGAAGAGTAGGGGGCGTGAGATTGCCAACCGGAACAAACGGAGGTTGCTGAAATGAGCGTTTTCTCGCGTATGACGGACATCGTCAATTCGAACATCAACGCCCTGCTCGACAAGGCGGAGGATCCCGCGAAGATGGTCCGCCTGATCATCCAGGAGATGGAGGAGACCCTGGTGGAGGTCCGGTCCACGTCGGCGAGAGCCATCGCCGACAGGAAGGAGTTGACCCGCCGGCACGAACACCTGCGCCACGAGGCATCGGAGTGGGAGCGCAAGGCGGAACTGGCCGTCGCCAAGGACCGCGATGACCTGGCGCGCTCGGCGCTGGTGGAGAAGTCCAAGGCGGACGAGGTGGCGGCGGCGGTCGAAGCCGAACTCGGAGCTCTTGAGGAAACCCTCGCGAAGCTGAACGAGGACATCGGTGCATTGCAGCAGAAGATCAAGGACGCCAAGGCGCGCCAGAGCGCCATCCTGATGCGCGGCCAGGCGGCAAAAGTTCGCCTCGGCGTGCGCCGGCAACTCAGTGACCACAACATCGACGATGCCATGTCGCGTTTCGAACTCTACGAGCGCAAGATGGATGATCTCGAAGGTCAGATCGAGTCCTACGACATGGGCAAGCGGACGCTGTCGGACGAGATCGAACAGCTCGAGACGGACGAGGCGGTGGACGAGGAACTCGAGAAGCTGAAGGCCAGGATCCGCGACGCCGACGACAAGAACTAACGCGCCTCGCGAGTACGCGAGGCGTCAAGGAGCGACCCGGAGCGCCCGTCCATGAAATGCAACCTGACCGTTAACATCGGCCCCGCTCAACGAATGTGGCGGGACCGGGAGTTCCGTGTAGAGAGTTAACCGATGGAAGAACTGATTCCCATCTTCGTCATCCCTTCGATCCTGTTCCTGACAGTCGTGGCTCCAATCTGGATCGTGAACTACTACCGCCACAAGCAGCGGACGGCCGGGTCGCTCACGGCGACCGAGCGCGACGAGCTCGACGACTTGGCGGCTGCCGCCGAGACCATGCGTGAGCGTATCGAGGTGCTGGAATCGATCCTCGACGCCGAGACCCCGTCGTGGCGGCAGCGGGCTGAACGATGACCGCGCGACACGGTCGGCGCGACACCCGTGGCAGGGCTGGCGTGGAAGGCGATGCGAACGCGAGGATCCGGGACGCCGCGGCGCGTTTGGAAGGAGCGGTCAGGGATCTCGCCGCCGGCGCCAGCGACAATGTGGCCGAGCACCTGGATCGAGTGGCACGGCGGCTTGCCCGTGAAGCCGAGCTGCGTCGAGGTCGGGTGCCGAGAGACGACGATCCGTGGACGACGGACCAACCGCCCTCGCGACGTCGCACCAGGCGCCGCCTGTATCGTTCGACCAAGCAGCGGTGGTTGTTTGGCGTCTGCGGAGGAGTCGCCGAGTACTATGGCATCGAGGTCCTTATTGTCCGCCTGATCGTCGTCGGGGGCCTGTTTTTCCTGACCACGCCCACCCTGATCACCTATATCGTCGCTGCCTTCATCATGAAGAAAGAGCCCTCGGGCGAACTCCCATCGGAGCGTCCGGAGCGCGTTGCGGCGCGTACCCGGCAGGCACATGCCCCGCAGGCAAATGCTCCGCAGGAAGGATCCGCAGGTCGTCAACTGCGCGAGGTGCGGTCGAGCTTCGAGCGGGTCGAACAGCGGCTGCGCCGAATCGAGGGTCACGTCACTTCCGACAGCTACGAACTGCACCGCGAACTGGAGAAGATGGCGAGGTCCTGAACGGGTGCCCGTTGGTGCGCTCCTCGAGGTCATGCCGTTTCGCGAATCCCAGGCGGCGCCGCGGACGACCACACGGGTCGCTACGGCAAGAAGCGATCCGGAAAGTCGGTGAACAGCCCGTCGACGCCCCAGGACCGAAGCTGCCGTCCGCGTTCCGGGTCGTTGACGGTGTAGACCAGGCAGCGGCAACCCCAGCGCCGCACTCTCGCCACCCGTTGCGCAGTCGTTGCCTGATCGGAGAGGTTGACCGACCAGGCGGACAGCCGCCTCGCGGTACCCCGCAATCCAATGGACCAACGCCAGGCGAGTGGAGCGCACGCCACCTCGGGACGGAGGCTGTGGAAGCGGGCAAGTTCGGCGTAGTCGAAGGAAGAAACCAGCATTAGGCGCGACCGGCTCTCGCCGTCCAGTTGGCGGTGAACGATCTCCGCCACAGTTTTCCCGGTGTCCGGACCCTTGAGTTCGATATTCACCATCACCTCGCGCGGTAGCGACTCAAGAGCCTCTTGGAGGGTTGGTATCGTCTGGCCGCAGCCGGCGTCCAGATTTCGTAGAGCGCTGAACGAGTGTTCGGCCACCGGACCGGATCCATCCGTTGTTCGGTCGACGTCGACATCGTGAATGACAACGGCGCGTTTGCCACACATGCGGACGTCCATCTCGATCCCGTCGACGCCCAGTTCCACGGCCCGGGCGAAGCTCCCGAGGGTGTTTTCCGGTGCCAGTCCGGCGGCTCCTCGGTGGCCGAATATCAGAAAGCCGGGAGATGATTGGGGTAACATCTTCGGCATCATGAGTTATCTCGTGCTGGCGCGGAAGTACCGACCGCGTACGTTCGCGGATGTCGTGGGCCAGGATCACGTCGTCAAGACCCTCGCCAACGCCCTCGATAGCCAACGACTGCATCACGCCTACCTGTTCACCGGCACCCGCGGAGTGGGCAAGACGACCTTGGCGCGGATTCTCGCCGCCTGCTTCAACTGCGAAACCGGAGTCACATCCACGCCCTGCGGTGTGTGTTCGGCGTGCCGCGGGATCGCCGATGGGAACTTCATGGACCTGCTCGAGGTGGATGCGGCGTCGCGCACAGGCGTCGACGATACCCGCGATATGCTCACCAGCGCCGAGTTCCTGCCCGCCCAAGGACGTCACAAGGTGTTCCTCATCGACGAGGTACACATGCTGACCGGCCACAGCTTCAACGCGCTCCTGAAGACGCTCGAGGAACCGCCGGAGCACGTCAAGTTCCTGCTCGCGACCACCGAAGCGAAAAAGATCCCTGTCACCGTGCTGTCGCGTTGCCTGCAGTTCAACCTGAAGAACATGCGGCCCGAGGTGATTGAGAGCCAACTCGACAAGATTCTCACGACGGAGGGCATCGCCGCCGAGGCGTCGGCGCTCCCAGTCATCGCGCGCGCCGCCCGAGGCAGCATGCGCGATGCGCTGTCCATCACCGATCAGGCCATCGCCCACGGCGCCGGCGCCATCGCCACCGAGAGCGTCAACGACATGCTGGGCATCGCTGGACGGGACGAAGTGGGGGTTCTGCTCGACGCCCTGGCGGCTCGGGACGGTGAGCGACTGCTTGCCGCCGGCGATGAACTCTGTGATCGGTCGCTGGACCTCGGCGGGATCCTTGAGGATCTGCAGCGCGCGTTCCACGATCTCGCGGTGGCGGTCGAGCTGGGGACGTCGGTGCAGCCACCTTTCGAGCGCTTCGGGCGGGCTTTCTCTGCAGAGGATCTGCAGCTCTACTACCAAATCGCCCTGTTGGGCAGTCGCGACCTGGAGTTCGCGCCGGACCCGAAGATCGGCTTCGACATGACCTTGATTCGGCTGGCGTCATTCGAACCGGCCACCAGCGACCACGATATTCAGCCGCCCAAGGAGTCGCGCGACAGCGAACCGCCCAAAGCTCGGGAACAGGCGTCCGAGCAACAGGCCGCTCCCGCCGAAGCAGTGCCGGGGAAACCTGACGAGGTCGATGGGGACTGGCACGAGATCGTCGCCCAGGTGACGCCCGAGGCGGGGGTCAACGCCATGATCCTTGGACACTCGAATCTGCTGAGGCGGAGCGAGGACCATTGGACAGTGCGTGTGGACCGGGAGCATCAGTCGCTGCTCAACGACAAGCGATGCGAGGAGATCGGCTCGGCTCTTTCGGGTTATGCCGGGCAGACGCTGCGGATCGACTTCGAAGTCGGTGAGCTTTCGGTGGAGTCACCGGCCGCCCGCCGGGCCCGGCTTGAGTCCCAAGCGCGCGAGGAAGCCAAGGCGGTGCTTATGGACGATGCCAACGTACGCACTCTCTTGTCGGAGTTCGATGGGCGGTTGGAGTCGGCCGAACTGCTAGCCGATCAGGAATCGCCGTCGACGGACACCGCCGCATCGGCAAGTGATACAGGCAACGCCCCGTGAATCTTGGCGACATCTTCAAGCAAGCGCGTGACCTCCAGGAGCGTCTCGGTGAGACGCAGGAGATGTTGAAGGACATCAGCGCCACCGGCGAAAGTGGCGGCGGCCTGGTCAAGGTGACGCTGAACGGGCGTTTCGAGGCACTGCGCGTGGAAATCGAGCCCGGCTTGGAAGATGACCGCGTCGTGCTCGAGGATCTGATCGCCGCCGCCATGAACGATGCCGTTCGCCGGGTGGAAGCCGCTCAGAAGGAGAAGATGACCGACCTCGCCGAGCGTCTCGGGTTGCCGCCGGGGATGAACCTACCTGGTGGCCTGTCGCGCTAAGCCCTCGGCAACGGATGCGGATCAGCCCACTGATAGACCGCTTGGTCGAAACTCTGCAGGCGTTACCCGGCGTCGGCCCCAAGACAGCCACTCGTACCGCGTTGCATCTCCTGCAGTACAACCGGGATGGTGCCCGCGCGTTGGCTACTGCCTTGTCCGAAGCGGCCGACAGTGTTCGCCGGTGCCGGTCCTGCCGCACCCTTACGGAGAGCGAAATCTGCGGCATCTGCGCCAGTCCCAGGCGCGATGCGGCGGTACTGTGCGTGGTGGAGTCGCCCTCGGACATCGTCGCGATCGAATTGGCGGGTAGCTTCAACGGCCGCTATTTCGTTCTGCATGGGCGCTTGTCGCCGATCGACGGGATCGGACCCGAGGAACTCGGTCTGACGGAACTTCCGGCCCATGTCCGCTCAAGCGGCGCCTCTGAAGTGATTCTCGCCACCAATCCCACGGTGGAAGGTGAGGCCACCGCGCACTACATCAAGGAGTCGCTCGCGGGTACGGGCGCCGAGGTCACTCGCATCGCCCACGGCGTACCCTTGGGCGGCGAACTGGAATACGTCGACGGAGGAACCATTGCCCATGCCCTACAGGGGCGGCGCAGTGTTGACTGAAGAGGTGACGGGCGAGGACGCGTCGGCCACCACCGCGCTGATCGACAACGACGACCGGCTAGCCGCCTGCGTGGCCGCGCTTGGCACGGTGGTTGGGGTTGACACCGAATTCATCCGCGTACGCACGTTCTTTCCGATTCCGGCCCTATACCAGTTGGCCGGAGTCGGCGGTGTCGCCCTGGTGGATGCCCAGGCGGATGCGGACTTCGATGCCTTGCGCACCATGCTCGTCGATCAGGAACGTACCAAGATCGTGCATGCCTGCTCCGAGGATCTCGAGGTCATCGAACATCACCTCGGCGTGCGTCCCCGCAACCTGGTCGACACCCAGCTCGCCCATGCGTTCCTGGGCGAAGACTTCTCGGCGAGCTATGCCAAGTTGGTGAAGCACTACCTGGGCCTGGACCTCGACAAGCACGAGACCCGCTCGGACTGGCTGCAACGACCGTTGTCGCCCAAGCAGTTGGCCTACGCCAGGGAAGACGCGGCGTACCTGCTGCCGATCTGGCAGCGCCAGCGCGGTGCGCTCGTGGAAAAGGGCCGTCTCGATTGGTTCCGCGAGGACATGGCGAGAATCATCGACCAAGAGCCGGATACGCCGGACACGTGGTATCGAACGCTAAAGGGTGCGAGGCGTCTCAAGGGCCGCGAGTTGGCGGTGTTGAAGAGCCTTGTGCGGTGGCGGGAGAACGAGGTACGTCGGCGCAACATGCCTCGGGCACACCTGGTGCGTGACGAACATCTTATCGCCATGGCACGGCACACGGTGCTGGAGACGGCCGACGTGGGACGGTTGTTGTCGCGGCGAGCTACGAGACGCTATGCGAAGACGATCGTCGATACGCACCGTCGAGGCCGGGAAGATCCGAATCCCGTACCGCCACTGCCGACCGCCCTCAAGCGCAGGGACGGGGAGACGATCAATGAACTGCGAGACGTCGCGCGCCGTGAGGCTGCACGGCTCGGTTTCGCCCCGGAACTGCTGGCCCGCAGGCGCGAACTCGAAGCGGACTATCGGCACTATCGCGAGCACGGCTCCTTGCCGCCGCGTTACGACGGTTGGCGCGGCGATGTGCTGGGCGCGGCTTTCCGAGAGATTCTGGCGGCAGCCTGATGGCTAGCCCGCACATCTCACCAAGGGCTCTGATGACAACCGACTTGGCGAGACATGCGGGCTAAAAGCGAGCCCTTCTGGCAGCACAAGGCCCTCCACGAGATGACCCGCGACGAGTGGGAGTCGCTGTGCGACGGGTGCGGTCGGTGCTGCGTTCTCAAGCTTGCTGACGCCGATACCGGCAAAGTTCACCCGACCTCGGTGGTGTGTCGGCTGTTCGACCGTGACACCTGCCGGTGCACGCGATATGCAGACCGGCACCGATTGATTCCGGAGTGCGTCCACATCGACGCCGATACCGCGGCCCAGTACGACTGGCTTCCCGACTCCTGTGCCTACCGCCGCCTCGCGAACGGCCGCGACCTTGCCTGGTGGCATCCGCTGGTGTCCGGGCGCCAGCAGACGGTCATCGACGCCGGGATCAGCGTCTACGGCAACGTCGTCCCGGAGCAGTGGATTCATCCGGACGAGTCGCTTGAAGAGCATGTCGTTCGCTGGGTCGACCCGGAAGAATGACCGGATACACGGTGGCGTGGTTGGTATTGGGCGTGTCCGCCTTGGCCGTCGCGGCACTCGTGTTCGTGGCCATGCCGCGTTGGGGACGGCTTCGGTATCTCGCCGCTGCAGTCGTTCTCGTGTGGTCGCTGACACCCTTCCAGTTCGACGGCGAGCATTGGGCGCCGGCCTTTGCGGTCGCCATCTTCCGCCTATTCCTGGAGGACGGCGCGGACCCACGGCCTTCGTTGTATCTTCTCGGCTCGTTGACCGCCATCCTGCTTGCCGTCCACCTCGTCGTCGGCATGGTCGTGGCGGCGCTGAAAAAACGTCGCGGAGGCCGTCTCGACAGCCCGTAGCTCGTTTTGCGCCTACAGGGGCAGTCTGCTAGAGTCCGGCCACGTTTGGGCGAAAAGGATTTCCCCAATTGCGTCTCCCCTGACATTCGTCCCCGTCCGCGAAATCGGCATGGTCGCCTTGCTGGCGTTGGCGGTGTACGTCCTGTTGGCCATCGGCTCGTACTCGCCGCTCGATCCGGCGTGGACGTTCGCCGGGTCCGGGCTCACGGTATCGAACCTCGTCGGGCGTGTCGGCGCGCTGATCGCCGACATCGCGCTGCTGGCGTTCGGTTGGGCGGCATACCTGCTACCAGCTGGCCTTGTGGTGAGTTCGGTGCTGCTGTTCCGGGCGCGAGGTCGCCGCGAGTGGTCTTGGGCGTCGGTGCTGGTGCGTTGCGGGGGGTTCGTCGCCGTCGTGGTATCGACGTGCCTGTTGTTGTGTCTGCATGTGGAGGCTGGTCAATCGCTGCCTGCGGGACCGGGTGGCGCCATCGGTGACGGCATTGCCCGCGCCGGCCTGCCATTGCTCAACTGGGTGGGACTGACCGTCTGTGCCTTGGCCGTGCTGGCGATCGGTTCACAGGCCGCCTTGGGTTACTCGTGGCTCGGCGTGCTCGACAAGACCGGCCAGGCAGTGCACGCGACGGCAATCGCGCTGGTGTCCGTGTTGACCGGTGCCGTGTCGCTGTTGCGCCGCGTCGGCAGCAACGTCGCGAAACGGACCGCGTCGCGGTCGCCGTCCGCGCCCGAGGCCACGACACCGGCCAAACGCAGGTCCAAGTCAACCGGGCGACGCCGCTCCGAGCCGTCGGTCGAGTCCAAAAGACGCGTGAGGCCCAAGGTCGAGGTCCCGGCGAAGCCCACGGAGGCGGGCTTCCAAGGGCGCCTGTTTGATCTCAAGACACCCTTTGAACTTCCCGGTCTCGAGCTTCTGGAGGATCAGGAGGCGGATGCCACGGGCGGCTTCTCCCGCGATTCGCTGGACGCGATGTCAAGACTCCTCGAGAAGAAGCTCGCCGACTTTGGTGTTGAAGCCGAGGTCCGATCGGTCCTGCCCGGCCCCGTGGTGACACGCTTCGAACTGGAGCCGGCCGATGGTGTAAAAGTTAGCAAGATCAGTAGCTTGGTGAAGGATCTTGCTCGATCTCTGGCAGTTGTGAGCGTGCGGATCGTGGAGGTCATCCCTGGCAAGTCGGTGGTCGGCATCGAGATCCCCAACCAACGCCGCGAGGTGGTGCGCCTCAAGCAGATCCTCAACTCGAACGACTACCGGGAGACCGCTTCGCCGCTGACCCTGGCACTCGGCAAGGACATAGCGGGCGCACCGGTGATGGCCGACGTGGGCAAGATGCCCCATCTGCTGGTGGCGGGAACGACTGGATCGGGCAAGTCGGTGGGTATCAACGCCATGTTGTTGTCCATGCTCTACAAGGCCACCCCGGATCAGCTTCGCTTGATCCTTGTCGATCCCAAGATGCTCGAACTGGCCGTCTACGAGGGAATTCCCCACCTGCTGACCCCGGTCGTGACCGACATGAGGGATGCCGCCCAGGCGCTTAACTGGTGTGTGGCGGAGATGGAACGCCGCTACCAGTTGATGGCTGCGCTGGGCGTGCGCAACATCGCCGGCTACAACCGCCGAATCGAGGAGGGGCAGAGCATCGGCCAGCCCGTCCTGGATCCGCTTTGGGAGGCTTCCCTCGATGGGGGCACGGAAGCGGAACCCCCGGCTCTCGAACCCTTGCCGTTCATCGTCGTGGTGATCGACGAGTTCGCCGACATGATGATGATCGTCGGCAAGAAAGTGGAGCAGTTGATCGCCCGTATCGCACAGAAGGCGAGGGCGGCGGGCATCCATTTGATTCTCGCGACCCAGCGTCCTTCGGTGGATGTCATCACCGGCCTCATCAAGGCGAACATTCCCGCGCGGATCTCCTTCCAGGTTTCGAGCAAGGTCGACTCCCGCACCATCTTGGACCAGGGAGGTGCGGAGCAGCTTCTTGGACATGGGGACATGCTCGTCCTGCCGCCCGGCACGGGCGTGCCTAGGCGCGTACACGGTGCGTTCGTGTCGGACGAGGAGGTCCTGGCGGTGGCGGAGGACTGGAAGGAGCGTGGCCAACCGGACTACGTGAACGACGTGCTGCAGGGTACGCCGGACCTTGGGGTGCCGGGCACGCTCGACCTCGGTGGTAGAGACGACGAGTCGGCGGAGCCGCTGTACGACGAGGCGGTGGCGTTCGTGATCGAGTCTCGGCGCCCGTCGATTTCCGCCGTTCAGCGCAAGCTGCGCATCGGCTACAACCGGGCGGCGCGGCTCATCGAGACGATGGAGGAAAACGGCGTAGTATCCGCGATGAACAGCAACGGCTCGCGGGAGGTTCTCGTTCCTGTTGGCGCGACGACCGAATAACCTCACTCGTTTGTACAAACGTCTACGCAAAACACTGAAATATAAGAAACTGATCACCGGGATCGGGCTGTGGGCATTCGTCCCGATGGTGGCCCTATCGGCGCTTCGGGTTGGGGCGTCCCCGGTCGATACGGCGGAACTCGAAGCGCTGTTGAACGGCATGAAGAGCTTCCGTGCGGAGTTCCGACAGACCGTCACCGGCCACCTTGGCGAAGTGCTGCAGACCTCCACGGGCAGGATGCACCTTGAACGCCCGGGCCGGCTTCGGTGGGAGGTGGACGATCCCTATCCGCAGCTGGTGCTGGCCGATGGCGCCTCGGTGTGGGTCTACGACCCCGATCTGGAGCAGGTTACCGTCCAACCCCTGGCTGAGACCGTGGAGGGGTCGCCCGCGGTATTCCTCACCGGGGCATCCGCCGATCTTGAAGAGCACTTCGCCGTCGTCGAGGAATCCGCCAGCGATGGCCGGCAAGGCAGGCGCCGGTTTGTCCTGACACCCCGGGATGGACTCCCAACGGATGCTTCCTCCGCGTCGTTGTTCCGACGCATCACGGTGACTTTCTCAGCCCCCGGCGTGCTCACGAACTTGGATGTGGTGGACCATCTTGAACAGGTGACCGCCACCGCGTTCACTGCGGGGCAAGTGAACCCGGTGCTAGAATCCTCCCTCTTCGACTTCGAGGTTCCCGAAGGAGTCGACGTCATTGGCGACATCCCAGCCAACCCTGCCCTTAGGTGAGGGTTTCTCCGAGTCCCGTTCAGGGGAATCCGCGTCACGTCCGCTCGCGGACCGGATGCGTCCCACGAGCCTCGACGAATTCGTCGGCCAGGAACACCTTCTCGGCGAAGACGGGCCGCTGCGCCAACTCGCCGAACGAGGCGTGGTCCACTCGATGGTGCTTTGGGGACCACCTGGAACCGGCAAGACGACCTTGGCCAAACTGCTTGCCGACGCCGCCGAAGCGCGTTGGCAAAGCCTTTCGGCTGTTCTTGCGGGCATCAAGGACGTCAGGACTGCGATCGAGGATGCTCGGGCCGTTCCGGATCGGGTCACGGTGCTCTTCATCGACGAGGTCCATCGTTTCAACAAGGCCCAGCAGGATGCGTTTCTACCCCATGTGGAGAATGGCACCGTCACTTTCATCGGTGCGACCACCGAGAATCCTTCCTTCGAGGTCAACTCCGCGCTCCTGTCCCGTACCCGCGTCTACGTCCTGAAACCACTGGAGCCGGCGCACATCGAGGTTCTCCTGCACCGGGCGGCGGCACGGGATCTGGAGGTCGAGCTGTCGGACGACGGCGTGCGCGAACTCCTGGCGGTGGCCGATGGCGATGCGAGGCGCGCGTTGAACACGCTCGAGGTCGCCGTTCAGTTGGCTGCGGGTACCGTGGAGGCCGGGCACGTGCTCGAAGCCAGCGGGCGGACCTACCGCCGCTTTGACAAGGGCGGAGACGCTTTCTACGAGCAGATCTCCGCGCTGCACAAGGCGGTGCGCGGCAGCGCTCCGGATGCGGCGCTCTACTGGTTGGCGCGGATGCTGGACGGTGGCTGCGATCCTCTCTACGTGGCCCGGCGGCTGGTGCGCATGGCCAGCGAGGACATCGGCAATGCCGATCCGCGGGGATTGCAGCTCGCCATCGATGCGTGGGACGCGTTTCGGCGGCTCGGCTCGCCCGAGGGCGAATTGGCGCTTGCTCAGGCGGTCTTGTACTTGGCGAGCGCGCCCAAGAGCAACAAGATCGAAGAGGCTTTCTTAAGGGCAATGGCCTACGTTCGCGAGAGCCCGTCGCATCCGGTGCCGCTGCGTCTGCGCAATGCTCCCACAAAGCTGATGGACGAACTGGGTCACGGCAGGGGATACCGGTACGCCCATGCAGAGGAGGGCGCCTATGCCGCCGGCGAGCGGTACTTCCCCGATGAGATGCCGGACGTTCGCTTCTACGAGCCGACGGACCAAGGCTTGGAGGCGAGGATCGCTGACCGGCTGGCGCGCTTAGAAGAGCGGGACAGGGCGGCGCGACGCTCGGACCGCTGACGCTGCAAGTCCGACGGGCTGCTATGCTGCTGCCGTGGTTTTTCGCGGTTGAGGCGTTCCTGACGTGAAATCAATCCTTTGGGTTGCCGCGGGCGGTGCATGCGGTGCGGTTCTGCGGTTCGCCGTGCAAGAGATCGCGAACACCTCGAACTCGTTTCCCTGGGGGACGTTTGTTGTCAACGCCACGGGTTCGTTTGCCGTTGGCCTGCTGGTGGGATTGTTCGCGGGGACGCCTTGGTTCGAAGGCGTCGGGCGAACTCTCTTGGTGGCTGGCCTTCTGGGGGGGTTCACGACTTTCTCGGCGTTCTCGGCTGAAACCGTGCTGCTGCTCGAGCAGGGTCGACTTGGGTCCGCGGCGGTCTACGTGGCCGCCAGCGTCGTCGTTTGTTTGGCGGCCGCCCTTGGTGGCTACCGCCTCGCGGGGGCGCTGCAATGATCGACCCGCAGACCTTGCGGCGCGACCTCCAGGGCGTCGCCGATCGCCTTCGGCGACGAGGTTTCGATCTGGATATCGCTGGCTTCGAGCGTCTTGAAGCCCGACGGCGTTCGGCCCAGGACGAGACGGAGCGGCTTCGCCACGAGCGGCGAACATCCTCGAAGCGGATCGGCGCCGCGAAGGCGGCCGGGGAGGACATCGAACCTCTGGTTCGCGCCGTCGGGGACTTAGGGGACCGTTTGACCGTGGTCGCCCGGGAGTTCGACGCGGTCCGCGAGCAACTCGACGAGTTCGTGTTGGCGATCCCCAATCCGCCCCACGACACCGTTCCCGCCGGGACCGACGAAACCGACAACGTGGAACTCCGTTCCTGGGGCGAGATCATGGAGTTCAACTTCGAACCCCGGGACCACGTCCAACTGGCGGCCGAATACCTCGATCTCGAAAGTGCCGCGAAGGTGGCCGGCTCACGATTCTCCGTGCTGCGAGGACCGTTGGCCAGGCTGCACCGGGCATTGACCCAGTTCATGATCGACGTACACACGGGCGAGCACGGCTACGAGGAAGTCTACGTACCCTACCTTGTCCATCGAAGCGCCTTGGAAGGTACCGGCCAGCTACCCAAATTCGAAGCCGACCTGTTCGCCGTCGACGGCGAACGGGATCGGTTTCTGATTCCCACGGCTGAAGTGCCTGTCACCAACCTGATGCGCGACAGGATTCTCGACGCCGACGACCTTCCGCTGCGCTTTGTGGCCCACACGCCGTGTTTTCGCAGCGAGGCCGGCAACTACGGCAAGGACACCCACGGCATTTTTCGCCAGCATCAGTTCGAGAAGGTGGAGCTTGTGCAGATTGTTCGCCCCGAGGCCTCATGGGAGGCGCTGGACGAGTTGACCGCCCATGCGGAAACAATTCTGCGCCGCCTTGAGTTGCCCTACCGCGCTGTCGTCCTGTGTGCGGGAGACTTGGGTTTCGCGGCCGCCAAGACCATCGACTTAGAGGTCTGGCTCCCCGGGGAACGCCGCTACCGGGAGATCTCGTCCTGCAGCAACTTTCTGGACTTCCAGGCACGGCGCATGCTCGCCCGCTTCCGAAATCCCGACACCGGCAGACCGGATTTCGTGCACACGATCAACGGGTCGGGACTGGCGGTGGGCCGGACGCTGATCGCGCTCCTGGAGAACTTCCAGGACGGCGACGGCGTGATCCACATTCCCGATGCGCTGCGGTCGTACATGGGAGGCGTGGACCGCCTCGCGTTCCAAGCCACCTGAAACGAGCGCATCCGTGGACACGCTGCCGCTCGCGCTCAAGCTCGCCGGACAACCCTGCCTTGTGGTCGGCGCCGGCGCGGTGGCCCGGCGCAAGCTAGAGCTTCTCGTCGCGGCGAAGGCCAAGGTGACTGTCGTGGCGCTCGCCGCCTCCCCCGAGGTCGCCGACTATTGCAGGGAACATGGCGTCGTGGTCGAGCAACGGCCGTTCGACGCGGGGGACGTGGCCGGCCGGCTGCTGGTGATCGCGGCGACCGACGATTCCGAGGTCAACGAGCAGGTGTTCGCGGCGTGTCGCAGTCAAGGAGTCTTGGTCAACTGCGTGGATCGGGGGGAGCTGTCGACGGCGATTTTCCCGGCCATCGTCGACCGGGATCCGGTGACGGTGGGAATCTCCACCGGCGGAACGTCGCCGACCTTGGCGAGACACCTTAGGGAACGCATCGAGACCCTGCTGCCGACCTCTCTCGGGGCGTTGGCCGACTACCTGGGCGACCGGCGCGAGCACATCAAGGCGGCGATGCCGGACGCGGCGGATCGGCAGAAGTTCTGGGACAGGGTTCTTGATTCGCTGCTGGGCGACTTGGCCAGCCGGAGGAATCTCGCCGACGCCGACGCCGTCCTCTCGGCCGAGCTGTCGTCGCCCGGACCGACGGGCCTCGTCTCCCTTGTCGGCGCAGGACCGGGCGATCCCGAACTGCTCACCGTCAAGGCCCTGCGTTGCCTGCAGCGGGCGGACGTCGTGTACCACGACAGGCTGGTAAGCGCGGCCGTGCTCGAACGTTGCCGCCGTGACGCCCGGCGCGTGGATGTGGGGCGCAGGGCAGGCGAGGGCGGTAGTCGGGGTCGCCAACAAGGCATCAACGCGCAACTGGTGGACGATGCTCGCCGGGGACTGCGCGTCGTCCGCTTGAAAGGCGGCGACCCCCTGGTGTTCAGCCGTGGCGGCGAAGAGATCGCCTGGTTGGCCGATCAGGATGTTGCGTTCGAGGTCGTGCCCGGAGTTACCGCCGCTTCGGCCTGCGCTGCAATCGCCGGCATTCCGCTCACCCATCGGAACTGGGCCCAGTCGGTGCGTTTCGTGACTGCCCGTGCCCAGGATGGTCTCGATCTGGATTGGTCGGAAGCGGCCAAACCGGATCAAACCCTGGTGGTGTACATGGGACTCAAGGTCCTGGCCACGGTATGCGAGCACTTGGTCTCGGCCGGAGCCGACGCCGAGACGCCCGCTGCCGCGATCTCCCGGGCAACGCTGCCGGATCAACGGGTAGTGGCCGGCTCCCTTGCCACCTTGGCATCGCGTGTTCGCAAAGCGGGGCTAAAGGGTCCCCTTACCACCATCGTCGGGCAGGTTGCATCGCTCGCACGTGACACGAGCAGCACTGAGTAAACCGATGATGCCCGCGCGCTGCGGGCGCGTTGTGCTCGTCCGTGCCAGTCACCGCACGGTCTCGGTTTGGCCAAGAAGGGCGACCACAAGGGTCGCCCCTACAGGCACTTGTCGGGTCGAGGTAGTCCACTGATTCTGGCAACGCGTCGGGCCGGGCTCCCGGGGAAGAGACGCATGAGCGCCCGGCTCGACGCCAACTCTGCACCTACCCTGTCGCCCATCAGCCTGACTAGGGGACGCATGGAGGGCGACACGCCCGTTTCCAGGTAGAAATCCCGCGTTGCGTTGATCACGCGCCAGTGGTCGGGGCCAAGTTCGATCCCCTCGATCCCTGCCAGCATTTGTGCCTTGGATTCGGACCAGGAATGGGGATCGGCCAGGTGACCGTCCTCGTCCAGGATCATGTCCATGAGACGCTGCTTCGATACGCCACAACCCACTCGACGAAATTGGCGTAGGACAGGCGATCAACTCCCTCGGACAATGCGATCCCGCGGTCAAGGGCGTCCTGGGCGATGACGCCGCTTCGTTCTGGGGGGACGAGGTTCGCCAAGGCGAACGCGCCGTCGCCGAGTATGAGGAGGGCATCGCCGTCCGCCATCGACGCCAGGCACGAGGCCGCTGCGTCCGGATTCGAGAGGATATGGAGGACGGCCATGCTAGTGCTCTTTCAACCCCGAATGTACGTGTCAGCGCGGACGCGCCCTTCGGGTAGCCGCAGGAGCGCCCCTCGCGGCGTTGCGGTCGACTCGACGTACCCCGGTACGACTTCGCGACCGCGCCTTGCGAGGAACACTCCTGCGGCTACTGACGCGCACATTCGGGGTTGAAAGAGCACTAGTCGTTGAGCACGATGTCGTGGGTGGCAATCAACTTCCGTACGCCCTCCGGGGATGTGAGGTGCACGTCGACATCGATTGCGTCCGGTGCTAGTCCGCGCTTGTCGAGGCTCTCCACCGCAACGTGGAGTTCGCTGATGCCGTAGGTCGGCAGCGCCTTGATCGACGACTGCCGATTCTCGAGTCCGACGAGCTGGTATACGCCGTCGTCCAGGAACAGGACCGATGTCGGTTGCTCGAACACGCCCGAGACGAGCATCAGGTCGGTGGTCTCGTCGGCGAGCGTATTCGGAGGGCGTCGGATGAGATAGAGAACGCTCTTCATGGATCAGAACGAGACCAGCCGGTCGCTGGACTCCGCCGCCTCGATGAGCTGCCCCAAGCCGACGATGGAGAATCCAGGGGCAATGGACTCATCAACGATGCCACGGCGCGACGCGGCAGCGACGCAGATGGCGAGTTCAAAGCCATGCTGTGCGGCAAGTTCGGTCCAGCCCGCGCACACATCGGCGTCGTCGGATGCGAACCGGTTACCAATGGTGACCGCGTCCTTATAGAAAAAGATCCGGCCGATCCGATGGCCGGCATCGAGTACCGCCTGCGCGAACGTGAGCGCGCGCCCGGGTGCTCCGGTCTCTAGCGGAGCACCTTGGACCAGTAGGTCGATTCGCAACGGCGCGTTGCTACTGCTTCGTCAACCCCAAATGTGCGGGTCAGCGCGTCCGCAAGCGTCGCCCCGCGAGGCGG
>VXPO01000033.1 GCA_009839505.1 Gammaproteobacteria bacterium | reverse complement strand
CGACCGGCAGCGCATCGTGCGCGGCTGGGAAGTCTGGCTCGCGACCGGCCGGGCAATCTCCTCGTGGCAGGCCTCGGCACCGCCGCCGTCGGACCTGGACGTCCGGAGGATCCTGCTCCGCCCGCCGCGGGACGCGGTTCGGGCAGCGATCGAGTCCCGGGTGAGCGGCATGCTGGCCGCCGGGGCACTGGACGAGGTGCGGGCCTTCGTGCAGCTCGACGTGCCGGCGGACGCGCCCGTCCGCAAGGCGCACGGCCTGCGGCCGCTGACCCGGCACCTCCGCGGGGAACTCTCGCTAGACGAGGCGGCCGAACTCACCGTCAACGAGACCCGGCGCTACGCCCGCCGGCAGGACACGTGGTTCCGCGGCCGCTTTGCCGCCGATCACGTGCTGGCCCACCCGCCCGGGGTCGTCGCGGGTGAAGCCGATGCGCTTGCCCGGGAGGCCATGGCCACCTGAGGAGCCGGGAGCGCTCCCGTCGAGGCGTCGCCGGCTATTCGAAGATCGTGGTCAGGCGAGCCAGCACTTCAGCCATGATGGTTGCGGGAACGGCTTCCAGACGGCGCCCCTGCCGGGCTGCGAGGTCGAGGGTGCGGGGCTGGTCGCAGCGGATCACGCCGTGCGTTCGCGTTCCGGCTTTCTCGAGCGAAACGGCGAAGCCTTGCCGGCGCGAAGCGCCGCCTCTGGTGACAAGAAGGACCACGGGTGTTCGGGTCAATTTGTTGAAGGCGGCGGGTGAAACGATCAGAACGGACCGCGTGCTTCTCTGTTCATGGCCGGCAGAAGGATCAAGGCTGAACAGTCAGATTTCGCCTCGCTTCACCGGAGGAGCTCATTGCCGACTGGCCTGGCATCGAGCCACGCGCGATCTTCGGCGGAAGGTGCTGCGGCATCGTCACACTGCGCCAGGAGCTCCTCGAGGGTGTATCCGGGACGCTTCGTCGGCTCAACGATCAAGAGACCGTCTTTCACGCCGATGCCCACTTTGGCCCCCACGCCGAGGTTCAGGAGATCGAGTAGTACCGGGGGCACAGGGAGCATGACGGAACCCCCGACTTTGCGCAGGTTCGTGGTGTGCATGGGCGCCTCCAATATTGGATGGCTATAGAACTTGAGCAGGTCCAAAGCACAGGTATCGACCAACCGAGAGCCGGGGATGATGCGGTCCGTCAGGGAACCCGTTACAAGACCGGGCGACGAAATGCGGCGCGCATTTGGTACTACAACCGCGACGAAACCCCGCGTCCAGGCACCTCATTGTCGGCGGTGTCGCGGATGGCTTGACGGCTCAGAACCTCGATGACCCGGCAGTCGGCGATGCTCCCGCCCCGGCACTGCTCGATCATCCGTTCGAGCTCGCGGCGCAATTCCTGAAGCCATTCGATTCGTCGTTCGACTCCCTCGAGCTGCACCTTCGCGATGGCATCTGCGGCCTCGCAGGGCTGTTCGGGTTCGTCGCAGAGACTCAACAGGTCGCGGATGGCCGGGAGGGGGAATCCCAGGGCGCGAGCACGCCGGACGAAAAGTAGCCGGCGGATGTCTTCGGTCTCGTAGAGCCGCTGGTTGCCTTCCGAACGGGCGGGAGCCGGCAGAAGGCCGATTTGCTCGTAGTAGCGGATCGTCTGCACCTTGCAGCCGGCCGCCCTGGCGGCCCGCCCGATCGTCAACCTGGCCGACATGCGTTTTTCCTCTTGAACCTACAGTGGCTGTAGGGATTAGGTTTGCACCGAGCCGTGATGCGGTCAATGCGGAAGCAGTCGATGAGCGCGAGCTGTTGTGGCCAAGAGCACAAGTTCGACGGGATGTCGCGCGCCTACCGGCGCGTGCTGTGGGCTGTCATCGCCATCAATGCCGCCATGTTCGGGACCGAGATGGCAGCCGGAATATTCGCGGGCTCGCAGGCGCTTCAGGCCGATGCGCTGGATTTCCTCGGCGATTCACTCACGTACGGGATCAGCCTCTACGTCATCGGCAAGTCGATACAGGCGCGCACGGCTGCAGCCCTGTTCAAGGGCCTGACGCTCGCCCTGATGGGGCTGTGGGTGTTCGGCGACACGGTCTATGCGGTACTGGTCCTCGGGACGCCGCGGGCGGAGATCATGGGAGCGGTCGGCTTCCTGGCCTTGGGGGCCAACCTCGTGTGCGTGCTCCTGCTCCTGCGTTTCCGGCACGGCGAGGCCAATGTCCGGAGCGTGTGGTTGTGCAGCCGCAACGACGCCATCGGTAATGTCGCCGTCATCCTGGCGGCGAGCGGCGTGTGGGCGTCCGGCGCCGCCTGGCCCGATCTGGCGGTCGCGGCGGCAATGGCCGGCCTGTTCCTGTGGTCCGCGACCCAGATCACCCTCCAGGCGCTGCGGGAGTACCGCGCGCGCGCCGACTGGGTCGCGGACGGAAGCCGATGACCGCGATGTCGGTCGCGCGGACGGGCGCACGCAGGCACGATTGGACCGCAATCGCGCCATGACCGGCACGACCCAGTTCCTCGTTCATCACCAAATCCGGTTGACGCCATAGCGGTCGAAGACCTCATCTACGGATACAACCGGCAGTCCGCGCGCCAACGCTTGGGCGATGAGCATCCGGTCAAACGGGTCCCGATGCGGGCCGGGCAATCGGCCGGCCCGCTCAGCGTCTGCAAGGTTGATCGCCAGTGCCGTGAATCCTTGGTGGGTAACCCGGCCTGCGATGTCTGAGGCGATGGTGTCCACTCCGGGGAGTTTGCCGACCCTGAATTTGGTACTGATTTCCCAGGCGGAGGCTGCGCTCATCAGAACGTCATTGGCCTCATTCGCAATGGCTTCATGGGCAGTAGTAGACAGACGGCGGCTGTCAGCCATCCACCAAAGGAGCGCGTGGGTGTCGAGCAATACACGCACCCCTAATGGCCCTCCCAGGAGGTCAATTCTTCCTCTGGCAATGGTTCGAAGAAGTTCTCGGGAATGTTGACTTTCCCCTTGAGGACGTCCGGTTGCCGCTTGGCCTCGGGTTGGCAACGCACTAAACGCGCGACAGGGTTCCCCCGGCGGGCAATGACCACCTCTTCTCCGGCCTCAACCTGCGCCAGCAACCGAGATAGCTGGGTCTTCGCCTGATGTACATTCACCACCGTCATCGCGACACTCTCCGCCATGTCTACCTAGCTAGCAACATAGCTAGATCGCGCGCAGGCTCAAGGTTGGGGGTCTTGGAGAACTGACCGTTCTCAGGTGGAGCACGCCGCAAGCACCCGCGATGCGCCAAGGCCACGCCACGGGAGGCAGGGGTGTGCGGATCCTGCGGTCGGTCGAACAGCCAGCCCGCGTCTCTTCCGTCGGGCCGGTGACGCAAAGTCGCTGCAGCCGGGGGCAGGCACGTCTAGGCACGCCGCGGTAACGGACGTCTCTCCAGGGGTGTTGCCTCTGGTGATCGAGGCTCCGCAGTCCGGTTGCCGAGGAAGGGGCAGGTCCGGGTGCGTCCTGGAGGCTTAGCCCGGATCCATTGCTGATTTGAGGAAGAGGGCATGGTCAGCAGCGATGCGCGTGGCTGCGCGTCGTGCCGCAGCGACGTGTGGTCGTTCAGGTCCTCATACGCCGCGCCAGACCGTAGATCCGCTACGCCACCAGGGCCCGCTCCCCGAGCTCCACGCTCGCCGGTGGCCGGTAGCCCGTGAAGCAACCGGCCAGACGCGCCGTCAGCCCCAGACGCAGGTCCACCTCCCGCAGCGGAATCCCGCCCCCGGTTCGGACCGAGACGGCCGCCGTCACCGGAAACGATCGTGCCGCCAGACCGGTCGTCCGGCTCCGCTCCGCCGTCTGGCCGTCTTGGCCGCAGAAATCCGCGGATGGTCTTCGGACCATACGCTTGGCAACGCTCGCGTTCGGCTGTTGGGAAGGGCCTGCGAATTCGCACCAGTCGGTTCCTCGCATGGTTTCATGGGATCAGGCTGCCGCTATGGTGGCCAGGGCATGGATCGGGGCGGCGGCGCCTGCCCGCAGTCGATCGGGGCATGGTCGACGCGAGGACCGATGAACAACGTTAAGTGCTCGGCCTTGGCCTTGCTGCTGCTTCTTGCCTCTAGCCAGTCGGCCGCAGTCGCCGGGACCGGCGATGCGACCGAAGCACACAGGCTCTTCGATCAGTCGATGAAGTTGATCCAGTATGCGGAGGCCGAAGCGGCCGACGACGGCAAATTGAAGTTGCTGGAGTTCGCCCTGAGCGGGCTGCACCAACTCATCCGACGCTACCCATCGAGTGCTCAGACGGCTGAGGTCCTGCGCGGCCACCTCGTCGGCGATTTGACCTTGGCAGGCCTCGTCGCGGCGACCAAGGAATTGCGGCGCGACATCGCCCTGCCGAAGCTCGGCACGAGCAAACTGCGCGGGATTCTTCGACGGAAGCCTTCGCCGACCGCCGTAGACGAGAACGGGTGGACCGATCTGCACTACGCTGCTGCTCTCAACCTGCCCGATGAGGTCATCCTGCTGCTGGATGCAGGCGCCGGCATCGAAGCCCGAATGAAGGACGACTGGTCCCCGATCAGCGCCCGGCTGAAGGCATCGTTGCAGCATCTCGGTCTTTTCCCCCGGCTGACGCGACACGGCTACACGCCCTTGCATGCCGCCGCGGTGAATGACGCGAGGGAAGCCCTGACAACGCTGATTGCGCGTGGCGCCGACATTCACGCAGACGCGAACGGCAGGTCGCCGCTGCACCTGGCAGCCCTGCAAAACGCGGAGGAGATCGTGACGGTCCTGCTTGCCCTTGGTGCCGACATCGAGGCCGGAGCCTGGACCAATCTGCGGCCATTGCACGCAGCGTTGCGCGGCAACGCCCGGGAGGTCGCGGCAGCCCTGATTGCGCGCGGCGCCGATATCTGGGCGGAGGACATGCTAGGCAGCCGGCCACTGCACCTGGCGGCGTCTCGCAACGCCAAGGACATCGTCGCGACCCTGATTGCTCGCGGCGTCGATATCGAGACCGGGGACGGTACCGGCGAGACACCGCTGCACCGCGCGGCCGGGAGCCAGGCTAGGCAAGTTGTGGAAATCCTGCTTGCTCATCGCGCAGACATCTTTGCCAGGGACAATTTCGGCGAGACGCCGCTGCATGAGGCGGCGCGCGGCAACGCCAAGGAGATTGCCGCGGATCTGATTGCGCATGGCGCCGCTATCCGCGCCAGAGACGATGACGGCGAGACGCCGCTGCACGAGGCGGCGCTTGGGGACGCCAGGGAAACGGCGGTCTATCTGATCGCCCGTGGCGCCGCTCTCCATGCCAAGGACCGTGACGGCGAGACGCCGCTGCACGCGGCGGCGCTTGGGGACGCCAGGGAAACGGCGGTTTATCTGATCGCCCGTGGCGCCGATCTCCATGCCAAGGACCGTGACGGCGAGACGCCGCTGCACGAGGCGGCCCGTGGGAACGCGAGGGAGACAGCCAGAGGCCTGCTCGCCCGTGGCGCCGACATCCATGCCAGGGACCATGACGGCGAAACGCCGCTGCACGAGGCGGCCCGCGGGAACGCGCGGGGGGCCGCAGTGGACCTGCTCGCCCGCGGCGCCGACATCCATGCCAGGGACCATGACGGCGAGACGCCGCTGCACGAGACAGCCCGCTGGAATGCGAGGGGGACTGCTTCGGACCTGATCGCGCATGGCGCCGATCTTCACGCCCGGGACCATGAGGGTCGGACACCGCTGCACGCGGCGGCCATCGAGGGCGCGATGGACGTGGCCACGATCCTGACGGCTCGTGGCGCCGACATCCATGCCAGAGACCATGATGGTACGACACCGGTAAGCATTGCAGAGGAATCCGGGCAACTCGAGCTATTGGACGTACTCCGGCCGCAGTAGGACGGGTGGAACCGCGGACATCCGCAGCCGATGGCGGCGGCGGTTCGCGCTGAGGCGGTTGCCAAGCGCAAAGCCGCATTGCACGTCGTGGGCTGACTGGTATCGGAGCGACGAGCAGCGGCGGCACGGTGGTGGTCAACTTCGGTGCTGGGCGCGATGAACCGGAAGTCTCCGGCAAAGTCGTGAACGCCCCAGCTGCTTGGTGAAGCCCAGGGGCGCGATGTGCAGAAGTCGGGACCTGATCGGACAGCGTTGCTTTGCCGGCCCGGCGGGCGTCGGTCGTGTGGCAGCTGTCGACGGTCACGCCCCGCCTGGAGCGCCTTGTCCCCTGGCCACATGCGCGGGTCGAGGAAGGCCGTCATGGGCGTGTCTTGGTGGCACCCTCGGCCAGGAAGACCCGTGCGCGGTCATGGATGCAGGCCGCAGAGTCAAGGATGCGGCGTGATGTCCGCCACGGGGCGGAGCCGAGCGACTATCCGGTGCGTGGGCTGCCGCCGTCAGTTGAGCGCGTAGGCGCGGCGCCGGGCTCGGATCGAGCCCGCGCTCGTGGAGGTGGTGTTGGGATTCACGCCGGCGGCGGCGGCGATCGCGGTACTGCTGGCGGAGGGCCGGACCCTCCGTCAGATCGCCGCCGCCACCGGTCGCGGATACAGCACCGTTCAAACGCACCTGCGGCACACCTTCGCCAAGCTGGGGTGCTCGCGGCAACTCGAGGTGGTACAACCCGTCGAGGCACTGTCGAAGTTGCCCGCGTCGCGGGGCTCGGCTGCGAAGACAGAGCTCGTCCCGGCGACAAAGGCGGAGGTTCCGCTACTTCGGTTGGGCGAAAGCTGTCACCACGACCACGGGAGCGGACCGGCGCGAGGGCGCCATGAAGAAACTTGCGCGGATGGGCCCGGAAACGGCCGCGGTGCCTGCGGCCCACGCCGGGATCACGGCTCGCCGCCCGGGTCCGGCGGCAGCAGCGATTC